>JAJFLT010000385.1 GCA_021772555.1 Opitutales bacterium
GCAAAACCGGATGGCCACCGATCCTCATCATACAACCACGCCTTCATCCCTTCGTCGCGGGCCTTCTCTACACAGACGCGCACACATTCCATGAATTCGTCGCCCAGATACTCTGTGGCCAATCCGGTGCGCGGATGTATGTGAAAGCCGCCCATGCCCATTTCCTTCAAATGCTCGATTTGTCGTAGGAGTTGATCTTTATCGAGTTGGCAATTCCAGCTCCAGAACGGTGCTCCGCGATATTCGTTGCCGGGGTCGGCAAAGACTTCGTTTTTCAGTTCCGGCGAAATGCTATGCGGATACCATTTCGCCTTGAGATCCATTCCAGCGTTATCTTCATTCATTGAATTCGTATCAAATTGAGTTGTCGTCGTCATTTTCAGGTTTCCAGCATTAATTCTTACCATAACTATTGCAGTGGCATAGGTGTCATACGATGCCTTTCAGCACAAACGGACTGTTTCGATCTGCAGCAGTTTACCCAGTTTTTCAATTTTGTCAGCCACATGCCCGACACCGACGGCACAATGGTGGGCGGGTCCCTGCTCATTCCAGCTCTCAACAAATTGCCGTGCCCCAATGCTGAAACGGTATCGGCTGTTGGTGTTGCCGATTTCCATGATCGGTCCGGGGACGATTTCGGCATGCGCCGTGAGGAAGAGTATTTTTCCGTCCCCGGTCTGCACTACTGATAACAGTGTAACGGGACCCTGTCTGACCGACATCTCAATCGAGAGCCCTCGGCCAACTTTACCGTGATATACTTCCAAGGGGCGAACTTTCGGCTTCCCCTTGGCAATAGCGACATGCCCCGGGCCATCGTGCCCCATTAACACGATATCGTCATTGAAATCCATGGCATAGTATTCGGTGAATGACCCCCCCACGCCGAAACTGTCCAGAATCTTCATGGCCTGGGCATTCTTTACCTCGTATTCCCCCGCCACCGGCACGTTGTTAGCCGTAAGCAGCGAACTGCCCATAATAAAGGACGACATAACATCGTAATTTTCGTCTATGCCCTCTCCTTTGTAATAATAGGCCATGGAACCTAATTCGTGACGTGCTACAAGTTTGTCCAGAGCGATGGATGTCCGCGCCGCGCGCTCCAGTTCAACCGGGTCGCAATCGTGCTGAATATCGAAGACTTCCCGAAACTCCTCAAGCTTCTGCTCGACCTCTGGCTCCTTAACTTCCTCGCGCCGGATGGCGGCCAACTCATCGACTTCCACGATTTCCATGTGTCCACCGAAATAGGCGCACTGTTGCGTCAGGTCGGAGTAGATATCGAGCATGCCGCCATAATAATGCCCCATCAAGCCCATCCGGTTATGGTACATGATGTTGGCCACATGGGCGGCCTTGATCCATCCATCGACATCATTCCAGAACTCTGGGTCGTCCTCCAGAACACCCGTGATCTGATGAAAGGGAATGGAACAACGATTGAAAACGTTAGATAACTCCGGAACGGGACATGCCCCGCAATGCGCCAGCCAATCACCGGTCATTTTCACCCGATCGCCCATCTTATTGAAGGTCTCGTAATCTATCGCTGGCGTCGGTTGCAGGTTTAAAATGATAACGGGCACTTTCGCCCGCTGCACAACAGGCAAGACGGTTGACGAAAGTGAATAGGTCGTAACGTGAATAAAAATCAAATCCACATCCGCGCGGCGGAAATCATGGCCCGCCTGAACCGCCTTCTGTGGCGTATCGATAAGACCAAGGTTGACAATTTCGACCTCGGGCCGGGTCATCTTCTCTTCCACGCGATTCAAATAGCCTGTCAGCCTTTCCTTCAGGCCTTCGAACTGTGGCCAGTAGGCATCCAGACCGATACCGAACAAACCGATTTTAAGAGGATATGGGTTTTTCATATATTTTCTTTTCTTTCCATATCTGAGGAGATAATGGCGTCAATATTTCCTTACGTGGTTAAGATTATTTAGAGAGATTTCAAAATTAAATCAATTTAGAATACATTAATTACGCGAACACGAATCTACGGAATACTTTTTAAAAACCTCTCTGGCCACCTCCAGAGAAGCGGCGTGATGCCGCAAGACCACACCCGTGGGAAAGCGTTTCGCAACCTCCCCTGTGAGCAATTGATTTTTAGGCACATCCACGCGACTGAGCGGGATTTTATGTTTCCGGGCTCGGTTATACAATGCGTCGAGATCATTCATGGTCGGCTGCCCCAGGTCCAGAACGGTAATACCCGGCACTTCGAGGTAAGTTCCGGCAAGATGATCGATGTTCCCGCAGGAATGGATGCCGCCACCATCTAATTCCCGCAAAACGCTGGCATCGTGCGGAGCTATCAACTCCCCATACATTTGAGCGGACATCATAATAGGCGAATCATTGCGGATGAGAATATGGCCCGCCATCATCATAGCGTGCTGGTGAAAAAACCCCTCGTTTTTTTCTTGTAACAATGGTTTTAACCGACGGGCAAATCCCACTTGAGCCCTGGCCAGGTACTGCAACACGGCAGTAACGATTTCCGGGCGGTCATAGAGGTCGAGAAAAATACCGCTGCCCCGCAGAAGCTCGGCGTTATCAAATGGTCCCTGTAGATCCGGAAGAGTAATGGCAACAACTTGATTCAATACGGGGTAATGCGATAATATATCACGGTAGTATTCATACGTCTTCACCACGCGTGGACACCAACCTTGGGTGAAATCCAGGGGGTCGCAATCGAGCACGCGTTGAAAGGCATCTTCTTCGAGCGGGATCACCCAAGGCGGGTTGTCTCCAACCTGTTCGATCTTGGCCCCGAAGAGCGAAGCGATAATACAGGTGCCGAAATCCGCACGAATTGAATACGGCAGATCATCGCCCACATCTCGATGGCAGACGATGCTCGTGTTAAAAGCACACACCAGTTGATTGTAGAGCATCTTTTCGGGGTCATCAAATACCTCGCGGTGCCGGTAGGGCTGAAACGGGCAATCTTCCGGCAACGGATAAGTGAAACTGACCGGCAGGCGATCGACCGGCTCCCAACACAATGCCTGGTGATACCTCTCATGTATGGCAATCTGATCTTCGGGGTTTACAGATACCTCCAGATATTCCAGTAAGTCTCGTAATTTCCTATTCATCTTGTGATCAGGTCTTCGCTGCCTCAGTTAACCCAGATGTTTCATAAACCACGGATTACACGGATGAAAGCTGATCGCAAATCAGGATTCCGAAAGCTGCTTGGCCTTGTTCACAATGGCATCAATGGAAATCCCGTATTTTGCCAGCAGATCGTCGTAATCGCCCGACTCGGTAAAACAGTCTTCCACACCGATAAAATCCATCTTCGAGGGTTTTTCTTTGCCAAGAGTCTCAGCTACGGCACCCCCGAGTCCACCCATAATATTGTGTTCCTCAACCGTGAGAATTTTTCCTGTTTTGGAGACAGAGGCGATAAGTGTCTCGGTATCCAATGGTTTCAAACAGGGAATCTCCAATAGGTCGACATTGATGCCCTCGCGGGCCAGCCTTTCCGTCGCTTCAACGGCCATCGAAGTCGGGATGCCGCAAACACCGATTGTGAGATCTGATCCCTCGTGCAGCTTCCGTATTTTTCCGAGTTCGAGCGGGGGTTCATCTGCAAAAAGGATAGGGCTGGGATTGCGACTGAGACGTATGTAGGTTGGGCCGTCATGCTGAAATGCCCACTCCAGAGCAGGCCGCACCTCAGTCGCATCACTCGGGACAAAAACGGTCATCTCCGGCATGGCGCGCATGAGCGCAAGATCGGTGATGGCCTGGTGGCTCGCTCCATCGTAGGAATCAGAGAGGCCTCCGTATCCTCCCGCCAGAACCACGGGCAAGCGATTGTAGCAAACGGTATTGCGAATCTGATCAGCACCCTTCAAGGTGAGAAAAAGGGCGAATGTACTGACTACAGGGCGCAGACCGCAAGTGACCAGACCAGCACCGATATCGACCATATTGGCTTCCGCCACGCCGACATTAAAAAAGCGGTCGGGATAGGCTTGGCCAAAGTCCGCGGTCTTGGTGCTGCAGGCCACATCGGCATCCAATACGACGAGTTCGGGAATGTCCTCGGCCAAATCGACAAGAGCCTGCCCAAAGGCATCCCGTAAAGCTAGGGATTCAACTACCGTACTCATAATGGCACCTTCAGTTCGGAAAGTGTATCCAAAAGTTCGGGGCGTGATTTTACATAGGCCCCGTCATCCACCGGCGCACCGTGCCATTTGTAGTTGTCCTCCATAAAAGAGACCCCCCGGCCTTTGTGGGTATTATAGATGACGACGACAGGCCATTGGTCTTGTTGCTGAATCCAGTCCATGGATTCGATGATATCAGAGACCTGGTGGCCGTTGAAAATTTTCGGCGCCACATTCCAGCCAAATGCCGTGAATTTTTCCGGCAGAGGGTCAAGCGGCATGATCTCCTCGGAAGGACCGTCAAGCTGGACCTTATTGTAATCCACCAAGGCGACAAACCTCTCGGGCTTGAACTTGGCGGCTGACATGATGCCTTCCCAAGTCTCACCTTCATTGAGATCGCCGTCGCCTATGAGAACGTAGCTCCAGTACTTCTTGTTCTGCACCCGGGCCGCCAGAGCCATGCCAAGGGTGACCGACATGCCATGTCCCAGAGCGCCCGTAGACATTTCCACGCCAGGCACTTTGTTCATGCAGGGATGCCCCTGCAAGCGACTGTTGAGTTGGCGAAAGGTATTCAGTTCTGCGACCGGGAAATAGCCCCGCTTGGCCAGCACGGTATAAATCATGCAGGAGGCATGCCCTTTGCTGATGACCAGCCGATCCCGATCGGGCCAGCGCGGTTCATCCGGCTTGACATCCAAAACATGGAAATATAGCGCAACGAGAAGTTCCGCAGCAGAAGCCGCTCCACCCCAGTGGCCGGTCCCCTTGTCGTGACGAATGTCCATTACATCCACGCGACACTCCTGAGCCAGATACTGCATCATGGCAGTTTTTTTCTCCAAATCCGTCTCAAGGAGGATTCTTTCAGGTTCAACTCTTTTTATATCTGTTGTTAACATTTCTAGTATTTCTAATTCTTAAAAAGTTCTGGAATCCCACCGGCTGGCAAACCAGCAGCACTCCCATTAAAAAGCATGGTTTTCTCTACACTATGCTAAAGCCTCCAGTGTTTTAAGGGCTTTCGAGCCGAACATAAGTTTATGTTTTATCAATTTGTGTGTCATTTCACCTCGAAATCCACCAATGCGGGACAAGAGCATTTCGGTGGCTAAGGCGCCGATCTGAAAACTCGGTTTAATGACCTTATAGGCGACCACACCGGAGGGCAAAACATTTCCTTCTTCAAGTGTGATGGCCAGTTTGAATTTCGAATCTTTGGTCCACCTGCTGTTAGTCAGTTCTTCGACCAAACCCGGTTTATCCGGTGGAACACCAATGATCAGATTTCCCTCCCAATTTTCTCGTATCAACTGTGTGATCCTTTCAAATGCCGTTTTTTCCGTCTTGTGAAGAATTTCGGCCTCGACTTGAAATTTTTGGGTCAGACCAACCTCTAAACCTTGCAGCCGGGCCAGCGTGGGAATACCATGATGGCCCAGGAATTTTACGGGTCCTTTAAGGGAGGGTCGCAGCAACCTCCCCAATTCCCGGAAGCTGGAAAAATAATCGGGCATTATGGAATCAGCGGCGACAGAGGGAATCGGCAAACAGGTAACGAGCGGGAGCGCCAGATTCCGGAAATATTTCAGGCGACTCTCATTCTCGAGTCGGAAAAAATTGCTTGTCGAAAGAGCGGTGATGATTCCGGCACAGCCCAAACTTTCCATGCTGGCAAGAATTTCGGATTGCGCCTGGTATTTATCCTTGGATCCGAAATCCGCCACCTGAAACCCCTGTTTTTCCGCCGTTGTCCGAACGCCCTTAAGAAAAAGGTCATTGGAGTGGCGCGCCATCTCACCATCCGTATAGACGCCGATAACGGTACTACTCGGGGCGGTTCCAGCGATAAAGATTCCACTTCCACGCCGGCGACGGATGAGGCCCTGGCGATCCAATTCATCCAGACAGCGCTCAATGGCCGACTGGCTGGTGCTATATTCCGCCATCAACTTCCGCACCGTCGGCAATCGATCACCCGGATTGGCCCCATTAACTCTTTGAATTAAAAGATCTAAAATTTTACGATATTTTGGGACAAAACTCACAGGTAATTCAGATTATTGTTACCACATTGTATTATACAAATAAAAAAGTTGCGAGCAAAATAAATCTATAATGGAGATCAATATTATGAAGCGATTGAATATTACTGAATCCAGTCACAGCAATTGCTTCTGTTTCAAAATGTATTTTAAATTTAGAGCTATTTTATCAACCTTATTCCCAT
>JAJFLT010000386.1 GCA_021772555.1 Opitutales bacterium
CCCACTTTCGTCAAACTGGGCCAAATCGTCAGCACCAGGGTCGATGTGCTACCCAAGCCGCTTTTGGCCGAGCTGAAGGGTTTGCGCAAAGAAGTTCGTCCCGAACCATTCGAGGTCATGGCAACGGTTTTGCAGGAAGAACTTGGTGGGCCGGTCAACGAATTTTTCGAGGAGTTTAACGAGACGCCGGTCGCATGTGGCTCCTTGGGCCAGGTTTACAAAGCCAGATTGGCCGGGGAGACCGATTCCGTAGCGGTTAAATTACAACGGCCCGGCATAAAAAAAGCTGTCCTCGCCGATATGGAAATCGCCGCGTGGCTGGCCAAACAAGCCCACCAGCGAGTCGAAATCCTGAAAGCCTTCGACCTGCCCGCATTGGCCGAAGAAGCGCAGCGCAGTTTCTTACGGGAACTCGATTTTCGCAACGAGGCCCGCAACGCCTCCCTTTTCAATGATTTAAATCCCTACGCCGAATCGGTATTTGCCCCCCAGGTGCGCGGCACGTTATCCAGCGAAAGACTCCTCATAACCGAGTGGGTAGACGGCCACTCGCCCGATGATGCCGAACTCACCGAGGAGGAAAGCAAAAGAATCGCTTTTCACGGCGGCAGCTCGGTCTTCCACCAGATACTGATAGCCGGGTTTTTCCACGCCGACCCCCACGGCGGTAACGTGGCCATAACGCCGGAGAAGCGACTCTGCCTGCTCGACTGGGGATTGGCCGGCCACCTGACGAGGAAAATGCGCTACAACCTGGCCGACCTGCTCATGGCCGTGGTCGAGCACGATGCCGAAAAAATCGTGCGCGTTGCGCTCAGGATAGCGCCCGCCAATGCTCCCGTGCAAACTGGTCGGCTGGAACGCGATACCTCCTTCCTCCTCGGCAAATACGGTCAATTCTCCGGCGGAGGCCAGGATTTAGGCACGCTCATGATGGAGTTGATTTACCTTTTCGGAAAAAACGACGTGCCCATAACGCGCGATTACGACTTGCTCGCCAAGGCCATTCTGGGCATCGAGGAAACCGGCCGTAGCCTCGACCCAAACTTCGATATCAGCCTGGTGGCAAAACCGGTCATGCGGGAATTGGCCGAGGAAAGATGGAACCCCCTCACCCTCTTCAAACAAGCCGGCTGGTTCTTCCTGACCGGTTTTTCAAAACTGCAGGAACTGCCCGACAGCGCCTCCCGTATGTTGCGGCGGATCGAATCGGAAAACCTCAGCATCAACCTATACCACAAGGAATTGCCCCAACTGGAAGAAACCTTCAGCTCGGGTGTCAACCGCCTGACCTTGGCCATCATCATCGGAGCTCTCATCATCGGCTCCTCACTGATCGTCACGACAGGAGTGCCACCGTATTTATGGGGTTATCCCGTAATCGGCCTGGCCGGTTATCTCATATCCGCCCTGCTCGGTTTCTGGATCGTCCTCGACATCCTCCGCCACGGCCACCACCGCTGACATCGCATACCAAAAATTCGCCGTAAAGCAATCGACCCTCCTCTAACGATTCGGCCCTACAACCAATAGAAAAGATTAACCAATGCGGTTTTGCCCGTTCCTTCCCCGGCTCCATGGAGCAAAGAGCTAAACATATGTTGCAGAGAAGAAAACCTGTCAGTTCCAGATAAAGAACTTCAAGTATCCGGGTCGTCAGGTTTTCCGTGCCAGGGTTTTTTATTCTGGTAAAGATTCAGTCGTTCAAGAAACTCTTCTCCAAGGGGAGATCCTTGAGGCAAACGGCTGACAGCTTTCTTTTGGAACTTGACAGCATTAGAGTATTTTCCCGATTCAGCATAGGCGGCTGCAAGAGTGTCGAGAATACCGTAATTTTCATCCTGCGCGACCGCCTTCCTGGCATATACGATCGCCTCGGCGCCATTGCGGAATGCCTCTTCCGGACACGTTGCCAGCATCCAGGCATAGGCATTCTGGGCATGGGCATCCTCCTGATCGGCTGCCATTTTCATCCAAACCAATGCTTCCCCATAATCACGAGCGAATACTTTGCCGGATATGTATGCGCTACCGAGCGCTAATTGAGCTGGCATATATCCGCTGTCGCCTGCCGACCTCAATAACTCCAATGCCTTAGCCGAATCCTGTGCAACGCCGTTGCCGTAATAATAACTCTTTCCGAGCGCAAACTGCCCCAAAAGGGAACCGCCTTCGACCGATTTCTGGAACCACTCCACTGCTTGAGCATAGTTGGGAAGTGAGCTTTTACCCAAAACAAGACCGATATTTGCCTCCGCCTCGGCGATCTCCTCATTCGTCAGTTCCGCGATTTCCGAGGGTATTTCCGATCCGCTATGCATTAACAAAACGATTGCTTGTTCTCGAAGCAACTTACCCGCTTTTACATCGAGAAAGGGCGCTAAAGAATCGCCAATTTTATCGAGATTTTTTGAGCGAATTTTCAACAATGCGATCTTGGACGCATAATCGAAATCACGTGGCCGGATCCAACTGCCTCGGTCTAAAAAAGCAAGTGTGTTCGGACCCACCCGTTTGTTACTCCAAATACTAATATCGAGCAGCAGTTCGTATGATTTATAATAAAGCGGATTCAATTGAACAGCCCGCTTCAATCGCGAATAAATCTCCCGTTCAAGAAAATCAGACGGTATCCCTGAGTAAGCGCCCGACTTGTCTCCGGTCATTTCCCTGCTTCGCAGCACGGCAAGCGCATAATGAAGCTGCACATCGGTCGAGCCACGCTCTTCGGCCTTCAAAAAGAAAGACTCGGCGACTTCATTCTCTCCCTTCATGCTGCTGATATACCCAAGAGCTTCATAGGGTCTGGCCCAATCGGGATCGGCTTGATTTGCCCTGTTCAGGTAGGGTAGAGCCTCATCTATCCTTTTTGAATGATAGAGGAGATTGCCAAGAGCGAAATCAAGTTGAGCCGCGGACGGCGTTCCCATATCCTGAATTTCTCCGATTTCGAGGTCTTTTATCTCGACTGTGCTGACATATGCGGTGCCTCCAAAAACATGCCGTCTCAACTCACCGGTAAGTTGCTTGTAATCGACGGCAAAAGATGCCTTGAACGCATGATCCATTTCGGCGCCCAACCCCAGCCGGTCTACGAAATCATCATAAGAGCTACTATAGTTTCTACCCTCTCCAAGAATGCAAAAATGCAGAAATGCCCACGCTTGACCGTAAAATCGATGGACCCTGTTTCGTTTATGGATAAATTGTCGGTCGGCGACAAAGAATTGTTCCATCGGGATTAAGCCATCGGCTCTAAGAACGCGGATATGATTATTGTTCCACTGTCCGAATACCAGTGTGTCACTTTTGAATTCTACGTTCGCATAAAGCTCCGCGATTCCCTCTTGCCACCACATGGGTCGATTAGCCCGATCGAGCATGGAGAGGTAATGGATATATTCATGATAGACCACCTTATTTCGAAACTCGGGTGAAGCTTCCAGGTGCATGGCGATAAGCGGTTGATTATCGTCTTGAAAGAAAGTGCCAATCGCGTTCGATGGTTTGCCGTTTTGTATGAATTTGTACCTTGAAAACGACTTGTCCGATTTGAATATGTAAACAAACACCCTGTTGAGTTGAATTTCGCCATACTGGGGAAAAAGACGAAGAAATCCGGCCCGGAATGTTTCGTACTCGATTATTGTATCACGAGTCTTTTTCTCGCTGGCGTTGCTCAGAAATTCAAAATTATCCGAACGACCATAGAGCCACTTATCGGCTGCAGAAACTTGCCAACAGTGAATGGTGAGGACGAAAAGGAGCACGGGTGTCAGCGGTAATCTCATCTCAATAATCGGAGCTATATTCGCGTCAGGCGGATTTGGGAGGAAATCTACAAACGCGTTGGGAAAATGAAATATACGCCAAGTATTCAAGAATGCAACTAATGGGAATGCAATTCAATTTGACCTTGGTGCCGGCGCTGTATTTCGGAAAATGAATCTCCCTCGCCCGCAGATTCTGCATTGTTTCCGAAAAAAGAATTGAGCCCGGAGGGAAAATGCATCAATTTGCAGGTCAAAACGGGTATCCGGGTCTCTATAGCACAAAATAAGTGAAACGCCCGAATTTCATTGTTCCACTTAAGGTAGAGATTTTCCGCGGTTGACCACATGATGCCGGTCGGGTAGGACGATCCCCTTAGAATTATATTTTAACTATTTGCCGAAAACCCATCTTTTCGATGCCAGAATTTGAAAATTATGAAAGTGAACGGACCGCCATTTCCACAGAGGAACGGGGTCGAAG
>JAJFLT010000387.1 GCA_021772555.1 Opitutales bacterium
AAGGGGCATTTCCTCCACCTACGAGGACGCCCTCGGTATTCTGGAACGGCTGGTGCGCGTTTACCCAGAACACGATCTCGTTTACTATGCCCGATTGAAACAGGCCGATCTCTCGCGCCAACTGAATGCTTTCGGGGATGCTCTCAATATCTATGAACTGCTCATCAATCAACACCCGGAGCATCCAGAGAGATACCGGGCGGAAATTTCCCGGGCGGATTGTCTTCTCGCCCAAGCCAGCCGCAACACGGCCAGTCTGGAGGAAGCGGCCGCCGTTCTTCAGCGCTTGGTCGACCTTTCCAATCTACCGGTGGATCTTCGGGTGGAAGCGGGTTACAAATGGGGGTTTGCGGAGGAAAAAAAGGGCCGGGATGATTTGGCCCAGGAAGTTTACACCATGATCATGAACCGATTTTTACGGGATTCCAAAATGGTTGAGAGCCTCGGTGCGAGGGGCCGCTACTGGCAGGCCCGCCTTCTGTTTCAATTAGGGGAAATATTTGAAAAACAGAAACAGTATGCGGAAGCCCGCGAAGTTTATACCTTGGTCTCAGCTTACGGATTGCCCGGACAATCCCTGGCCGAAGCAAAAATCGAAAGGTTTTCCCGGTCCAGAAACTAAACCGGTCTCAGCCTGGAATCAATTGTGCCATGAATTTGTTCGACTTTTCACTCATCGAAAAAGGGGGCCCCCTCATGTGGCCGCTACTCTTTCTCAGTTTTCTGGGGGTCATTTTATTTTTCGAGCGGACCCTTTACTTGCACAAAGGCCAAATCCGTACCGGCGATTTTATTTCGGGGATCAAAAATCTTCTTATCAAACGCCGATTGATCGAGGCACTCACTCTGTGTGAGGAGACTCCCGGCCCGGTGGCCAGCGTGACCAAGGCCGCCCTATTGGAATACGACCAGGAAGAGTGGCGCATGCGCTCGGCCATTCAGGCGGCGGCCTTGGTGCAAATTCCGTTGTTGGTGCAGCGGGTGGGCTCCATCGCGGCCATTGCGCGTATTTCACCCTTGATCGGACTATTGGGAACGGTGGTCGGGTTGCTGGAAACTTTTTTCAAATTTGAAGAAACGGGGCCCTATGCCAACGTCGGCATCTTGGCGGGCGGTTTCGGGGAGGCCCTCATAACAACGGCCACCGGCCTGGCCATCGCCATTATCGCCTATGTGGCGCATCATTTCCTGCACGGGCGTGTGCGGGCTCTGGTGCATGATATGGAATGGGTGGGCAACGATATGATGCAATTTCTGCTTCGGGAACTGTCGGGTGAGGAAATAGGAAGCGAAGATGAACGGGAGTCGCCGGAAACTAAAACAGCCGACGCACAGCTATGATTACCAGTCCTTTGGAGTTGAAAAGGCAACTGCCCGAACCGGACAACCGCATCAATATGGTTCCCTTTTTCGATCTTTGCGTTATCGGGCTGTTTTTTGCCCTCTACAGCTCGCGATTCGTGTTTGCGCCGGGAGTCACGATCGACCTTTCCGAGGTCGATGTTTCAGCCCGTGTGGGATTACCCACCCCGGCCGTTTTAACCGTGCGTGAAAATAATATCCTCCTGTTCGAAGGGGAAATCTTCCGCCTCGAAGCGCTCAATGAAAAACTGGCACAATTTGTTCTTGAGGAGAATATCAAAGAAGCCGCCCTTCTGATCAAGGCCGATAAGAGTGTGGCCATGCAGGAAATTCTGCATATCTGCGATCTGGCCAGAAAAGCCGGTTTCGATCAGGTTCATTTGGCTGCCGATGAAAGGCGCAAGAGGGAGGAGTTTCTACTCTCCAAGCCGTAAGCAAGGGGCACAGGTGTCAGTGGTAGAATAATGAACAGAACCCAAACCACTGTCTTGCTTCAGAGTCCGACACCTGAAACCCGCATTTTGCGTCACTTTCCTGAACCCCAACCTTTAATTTGAAGAGGATGAACCCCGGCAAGTGGAAATTGAGCGGCCGTTGGCAGATCGCGTTGGCGGCTGGTTTTTTTCTGCACCTGCTCACCTTTGCCGCTTTGAGGATTGTCACCCTGTCTTCGCCCGAGGTGTCGTTTCCTGAGCCTTTCATTAAATTTCCACAAGATCTGGTGGAGACCGACGGGGAGTCCGCAGACATTTCGTATGGGGACTTGTTCGATCCGGCGCCATTGTTTCTACCCACCCTCTGGAACTATGCTCCCGACTTCGGGAACCTTCACCTGGAGCGGGAAGTCGAGCCTTTGTTCGAGCCCTACGAGCCAGTTATCAGTCTTTCAGCGCAGCCACCGGCTATTTTGGCGGAAGAAATTCAGCCGCGCTACAATATTCCGAGAAATGTCCTCGAAAGTGAGCGCGGTAATGATTTTTCCATCATAGGGAGGCGTGAACAGGTCATCGAGAAAGCGCCCCAACGGGCTGGATTTATGGAAGTGAAGAAGGCCGGCTCGGAGAGTTGGATGATGGAATCAGTTCTCCCCGATGGATTGGCCGAAGCGACCCGGGATATGCTCTCATGGGTGGTATTCCAGGTGCTGATCGATAAAACCGGGCCCGTAGGCGAGCCCCTTCTTTTGAAAGGCTCGGGAACGCCCCAAACCGATCTGTCGCTGCGGGATTATTTGGCCACACCATTTCTATTAGCCGGTTTGAAACCCGGCTATTATGTGGTGACCTTTGGACCTTGAGTCTTGTCGAGTAGTTTTTGTGGCTGGACGGTAGAAATGACATGCGAATTATTAGGATCAATTAACCAATATTATCTAAAAAAATTGCGGAACGGCAAAAAAGACTTGCGCGCGGCAGGTTCACCCCTACTTTGCGTGGCTCTTTTGTTCTTTTCATTACGGGCTTTCGGGTCCGCCGATCTATTGTGCCAATTGGACTTCCACCGGAGTGGGTTGACAAGGGAGAATTATTTTGAATA
>JAJFLT010000388.1 GCA_021772555.1 Opitutales bacterium
CGGCCCCACCTGTATAAGGAATTGGAGGAAGCCACTCACGTCGAGGGAGATGCGCAACCATCACATGCCGACAAAGTCGGTCTCAAACAGGATCTGGAAAAAGGAATGAAGCAATTGACGGAACCACAGCGGGCCGCTATATTTCTATGCTACAATGAAGGCCTCTCCCACGAAGAAGCGGCCAGTTCGTTGAATGTGCCGCTGGGCACGATAAAAACCAATATCTTGCGAGGAAAAGCGAAATTGCGACACTACCTGAAAGATTGGGCCCCATCCTGAACATTAGATCTCTATAAAATTTAATGAATCCCGAAGAAAAAAACGACTGGCTGGACACCTGTTTGCAGGAAAATACCAGTTACATTGCCGATGACGGATTCTCGGCCAAGGTGATGCATTCCCTGCCTCCACTGCCGCCGGCCCGTGGATGGGAATGGGGGCGTTTAGGCGTTTTTTCCGGAATGACTGCTTTGGCTTGCGTGGCGACAGTATTCCAGATGCCCGATCCGGAATTAATCCTGGCCCAGATCACATTGGCTTTCAACATGCAGTCGCTGGGGACACAACTGCTAACTTACCTCATTATGGGCGGCGCGGCCCTCGGGGCCTCCGCTATTTTGGGATCCGGCTTGATTGCTTTTTTGCAGGGTGATTGAAAAATATATTTAGGTCACCTTGATCGGCCAAAGTCGGAGAAGGAACCTCAATCTCCGACACGGCGGGTGGTATCTTTCAACATCAAACTGGTATCATTCTTGGGATTTTCGGGATCGAATTCGGAAAGATTGGCACTGCTGGCACCCAGCCTGGACCCGGTGATACTACCGCCGATGGTTTGCCGTTCCCAAGTCCAATCTAACATGGCCATGAGCCTTTCCGGCATCCCACTGCTGTTTTCCAACACTTCTCCTCCCTGAGCTACATTTTCTTTCAATTGACGAACAACTATCTCGGTATGGTCTGTCCCGTCTTTGTCGATTATGGGAAAAATTTCGACTTGTTTTGTCTCTAAATCAGCCGTAAACCAAAAATTTTTCCCTTTGGTGTTGGCTGCAAATCCCGTAATCTGATTCTCGTGCCAAACGATATCGCTACCAAGCGCTATCGGGTTATTGCCGGTTTCCTTGGAAAAGCCGTGTTTCCAAAGGACAACGGCAGGGTTGGTTGAGGCACAGCCGATAAACAGGAAGAGGATTGGAACAATGGCAAGCAGGGGGGCTGAGTGGAATATCTTTTTTCTCATGGATTACGGGGAATAGCAGTGGTAAATCAGGAAGGCGGGGTAAAATAAATCGTGGGGATGGATTGAGGAATTCTTCCCGTTAGGGTCCTCTTTTTTTCCGTAATTGGACGCCCGGCAATTTGCTTAGGTCCTTGACCCCGGAAACGATTTCCAGGTTATCGGCCCCAAAACCCAGGTGGGAGCTTGTAGAGGAGACGACCTCTCGGTTGCGCACCCAAGTCCAATCCAGCTCCTCCATGGCCTGGTTTGCGGCATCGCCCTCGATGGCAAACATGAGTTCTTCGCCGCCATCGTTAAAGACTTCATCCATTAATTCTTGGACATCATCACTGCGGTCGATCCCCTCCATATCGGTAATGTCAAAGATGCTCACTTTTTTGGTATTGGTGTTAGCGATGAACCAGAATTTTTTACCTTTTCTGTTGGTGGCCAGCCCGATGATATGGCCATCGTTGGAGACGATTCGGTCGCCCAGGTAAATGGGATTATTATCAATCTCCTTGGAGAAGCCGTGCCTCCACAGCTCGACGGATGGGCTGGAGGCGCAACCGGAAAAAAACAGGGCTGTTGAAATCAAACTCAGGGAAAACAGGATTATTTTGGTAATTTTCATGATTATTAACAGCTTTTCAGGTTTTAAAAGAAGAAATGAATTATGGGTCCGGTCACTCCATTGGACTCCGTAGAAAGTAGCTACTTTGTGAAATATGGGTAAGAATCTGGTCCTTCATACGCGTAGTTTGTCCAGTGGGGTAATATAACAATAACCCTTTCTTAACCCATGTAAAGAAGTATCATTCAGTTTTCTAATGAGTTAAAACAATTTTCCTAAAGATTCAGTTATCACCTCCGTCTAGGCATATCAGTTTTAATATGAGTGATGTTGCTAGTAGGAATGCCGCTGGGGACAGAGGCATCCACCTTTGTCAGCACTAACGGACGCGGCTTACCTGCACTGAGGCTTTGGATCCTTTGATCTGCAGCCAGTAAGATTCTCCCCTTTTGCTGATGATGATCTCTGGATCGGTAAACTTTTTGGCATAGGTGCCGCCTGTCTTTCCCTGGCGCCAGACCTGTCCGTTTTCGAGATGAAAAACGGTGTTGCCCCTCCAGCCGTATATAACTCCCGGAATACGCGATTCGATGGACTCGACTACTTCCTCCGCAGCGATTTCCTTCAGCTTATCCTCGCGGTTGAAAAAACCGAAAAAACGCTCTTTGGTTTTCCTCCGTTCGACGCGCTGTTTTTCTACTATTTGGACCATTTCGACGCGCATATTTTCTTCTTTTTGGCCGAGGTAACCGCGCATCCAGGAGTTTAACTGCGCCATCTGCTCCGGATCCAGCTGATCGAGACCGGTTTGTCGCAATTCCTCATCGGTCATTTTCCCGCCGAAATCGAATGGTTCCTTGTCTTTGCCTGGATCGGCGGCAATGAGAGCGGTGGTTGATACTATACATATAGCCGTAAAGAGGCATTTTTTTAAGAGGCTCATAATCATTTAATTAATCCTGCATTCAATAATCATTAGGTGTAGGTATAGATTATCTTCAATTATACCCAGTTCAAGACTGAATCATTTGATTTTCTGGATACTCGAGTAATTTATTCCTGCGGGTATAAAGCAAAAAAAAAGAGCCAGGGCTGATGCCCTGGCTCTTTGGTTAAATTATCTAGATTTTTAAGAATCTACCCAAGTGATTGACTTAGAGTTTTTTCTTGATGCTTATCCAGAGAAACTGC
>JAJFLT010000389.1 GCA_021772555.1 Opitutales bacterium
CGAGTGGAAAACCTGGGGCGTCAGGATTTCGTGAGGATCACGGAAAAGGGCCATACCGGTGATTTTTATGTGCAAATATACTTTGAAGGTCCGCCCGAGGCCATTGCCCAGCTGAATGAAAACCTGCGGCTGGACAAAACCGTCAAGCGGATATTTGCGGAAAAGTGTTCCTGAGTAGCGGTCAGTATTTTTTAACCCATAGAACAATCCGAGAAAGGCCATTGAAATCATGTCTTCATTCAACAAAGTTATATTAATGGGAAACCTGACGCGCGATCCAGAGCACCGGGTTACTCCCGGAGGATTGTCCATCTGCAAACTGGGCTTGGCGGTAAACCGAAAATATTCCAAACAGGACGGCTCCAAAGTGGAGGAGACGACCTTTGTCGATATCGACTCGTTTGGAAAACAGGCGGAGCTCCTTTCCCAATACCTGAAAAGAGGCGACCCCATTTTTGTGGAAGGGCGTTTGCGCTTCGATACATGGGAGACCAACAATGGCGAGAAACGGAGCAAGCTCAATGTGGTGATGGAAAATTTCCAATTCATGGGCCGGGGCGGCGGAGATTCCGAAGGTGGCCAAGGACAGGGAGGCGGAAGTACGCGCAGCTACGAAGATTCAGCTCCACCCGCCCGGAGTGCACCCCGTAAGGAGGCTCCGGCCAATCAGGACGATTCTCTGGACGACGATGTGCCGTTTTAAATTTTGATTGATTGTTTAATTCGAAACCGAAACTTAATTCACCCGAAAAGGATTTATATATTTATGCCATCCAAGAACATTTTACTGCTCAAACCCATCGAAGGGCTCGGACACGAAGGCGAAGAAGTCAAGGTGAAGGCCGGTTATGCCCGCAATTACCTCTTGCCGCGCAAACTGGCCATACCGATGACTTCGGCCAACCGCAACCAATTGGAAGCCTTGCAAAAAGCCCGCGATGTGCGCTTGGGCAAGGAGCTGTCGGAGGCCGAGGAGAGGGCGGCGCAGATCGTCAAAGCGCATATTGCCATTCCCGTAAAAACCGGCCCCGGAGGGAAACTTTTCGGCTCGGTTTCCAGCATGGACCTGCAAAAAAGACTGGCCGAGGATGGCATCGATATCGAGCGCAAGCATATACACCTTTATAATCCGGTTAAATCTTTGGGGAAGCATACCACGCGGATCAAACTTCATACTGATGTTGCCGTTGATATGGAGTTTGAAGTAGTATCCGAAAATCCCATCGAAGAGGAAGAATCCTGAGGTTGCTTTAGCCCTAAACAAAAGCAACGGCCAGATGCCTGCTCCACAAGGAACCAAGTCCGCCCAACTGATGCCCGCAGGGACTGAAGGGAATAGGGGCAGTTCTGTGGCGCCTCTGGAACGAAGCGCCCCTTGCAATATCGATGCTGAGGAGGGTCTGTTGGGTTGTTGCCTGCTCGATGGCGGCCAGGAGGTCATGGCGTCCTGCCTGGAGGCGAAGGTAAAGCCCGATTATTTTTTCAAACCCGCCCACCAGGAAATTTATGAAGCCCTCTGCTCCCTTTACGAAAAAGGAACTCCGGCGGACGAAATCATCCTCAGCGAAGAGTTGCAGGGGATGGGTAAATTGGAGGAAATTGGCGGGTACCAGGCCATTGTCCGCCTGACCAATCGGATCGAGACCACGGCGCATTCCCGCCATTGGCTCGATATCGTGCAAGAAAAGTGCATTTACCGACGGTTGATCAAGGTTTCCACCGAAAGCATTGATCTGTGTTACCAAGGCGGACTCAGATCGGAGGAGCTATTGGAAAATGTGGAGCAGTCGATTTTCCGCATCAGTGAGGAAAGAGTTTCTGAAACCGCCGCCCGTATAAAGCAATCGATGGATTCGGCGGTCAATCTGGTGCAAAAACTACTCCAGGGCAAAGGTGAAATCTCGGGAGTCTCCACCGGTTTCATCGACCTCGACCGTATGACCTTCGGCCTTCATCCACAGGAAATGGTGGTGCTGGCGGCCCGGCCCTCGATGGGAAAGACTTCGCTGGCCCTGAATATGGCGGAAGCGGTCACGCTGCCCCCGAAAAACAGCAGCCAGGAGCCCATTGCCACGCTTTTTTTCAGCCTCGAAATGAGTGCCGAGCAACTCGCCTTTCGCCTTTTGTGCAGTTCGGCGCGGGTCAGCATGCAAAAAATCAAAGACGGATTTGCCGGAAAAGAGGATATGAAGAAACTGGCCCAATGCGCCAATGTCATCAAAGAGGCGCCCCTGTGGGTTGACGAGTCCGGCCACTTGACGATTCTTGAATTGCGGGCCAAAGCCAGGAGGATGTCTTCCAAGGTAAAGAACCTCGGCCTCGTCGTGGTCGATTACCTGCAATTGATCAGCGGAACGGACAACCGAACACCACGCGAGCAGCAGATTTCTGAAATCTCACGGGGGATCAAGGCCATGGCCAAAGAATTGAAAGTGCCCGTGCTCGTGCTCAGCCAGCTCAACCGCGAATCCGAAAGGGAAAAACGGCGTCCCCGCCTTTCCGACCTTCGCGAGTCCGGCTCCATCGAGCAGGACGCCGATGTCGTTATGCTCCTTTCCAGGCGCAAAGAATCGGAAGACGAGGAAGCACCTGGAGAGTCGCGCACCGGCAGCATCGTTGATTTAATTATTGCCAAACAGCGCAATGGGCCGGTAGGAGATATCCCGTTAACATTTATTCCTGAGCTGACCCGATTTGAAAACCACTCACGATCAGCCCGTTAAAATTATGTTTCGTCCTCTGCCGACCCTATTCTTGATCCTGGTCAGTGTGATGGCCACAGCCAGTCTTTGCGGACAGGCCGCTGCGCCGGAGCCTCCCACCGTTGGTGACATCAAGCTGGAATTCAAAGGCGTAAAAAACGTCAGCGATGATGCCGTCCTGGTGCACCTGCAAATTCGTGAAGGCATGGAATACGACCAGACCTTGGTGGACCGTTCCATACGCTCGCTCTACAATACCCGGCTCTTTGAATTCATCGAGGCCAGTGTGGAGGAAATGGGAAAAGATCAAGTCCGTGTGATTTTTCTCATTCAGGCCAAATTCCGGGTTTCCCAGATTCGCATCCGGGGCAACCGGAAGGTCAAGACCCGCCGCCTGGAGGACAAAATAAAAAGCCGTAACAGTGGAATTCTGGATGAGCGGCAGATTTCCGAGGACAAGGACGAAATTGAAAAATATTATGTCGATAAAGGCTACACCGATGTGACGGTGGATTATCGCATAGTTCGGGATGAATTGACCGGATTTGGGGTGGTCACCTTCATCATCGACGAAGGGTCCAAACTGAAAATCAAATCGGTATCCTTTACTGGGAATGAGGCCGCCAGTTCCAAAAAATTGCGCAAAACCGTTAAAACCAAAAAATGGGGGCCCTTTTCCTGGTTGTTGAGCACAGGCCGCTTTAACGACGTGACCTTCCAGGAAGACCTTGATAAACTGCGCGAATACTACAAGGAGCGGGGTTATCTGGATATTAACATCTCCGATTCGGACGTTACCCTGGATTACCCAACCTCCAAGACCATCGCCATCAACATCAATGTCGATGAAGGCAAACAATATCGGGTAGGTGACATTACAGTGGAGGGGAACACGCTTTTTATTGAGGAGCGCATCTTGCGTGGATTGCGTCTTAGAACGGATGATGTTTTTTCACCCGAGAAACTGGATGAAGACCGTGAAGCCGTCACGGATTTTTATGGATTGGTCGGTTACCTGGATACCCGTGTGACAGTGGACCGCAGCCCCAACATCGCTACAGGCCGTATCGACCTTCAATACCGCATTCGTGAAGGTGAACGTATTTACCTCGAATCGATCCTCATCGAGGGCAACACGAAAACCAAAAGTGTCGTCATCCTGAGGGAGCTGGCTTTGGCCCCGGGTCAGGTTTTCAATATGGTGAGGATGAAAAACAGCAAGGCCCGCCTGGATAATACGAGATTTTTTGAAGGCGTCGATTTAACGCCGGAGGCGACCAATATTCCCGGGCGGCGCAACCTCAAAATCACCGTTCAGGAAGGGCGCACTGGGCAGTTTCAATTCGGCGCTGGTTTCAACTCCCTGGAAAATGGATCTTTTTTCGCCGAACTAAGCCAAAGCAACTTCGATTTATTTAACTGGAAATCCTTTTTTCAGGGCGATGGGCAAAAGTTCCGCCTTCGTTTCCAGATCGGCTCCCGCTCCAATAATTTCGTTTTGGCTTTTGAGGAACCCTGGCTGTTCGAGCAGCGCCTGGCCCTCGGCTTCGAGCTTTTCCGTTCCGAGACGGATTTCAACAGCACTCTATTCAATGAGAAGCGCTCTGGTTTCGAAGTTTATATTCGAAAACGCCTGATCGGCCTTTGGGTAGCTCGGTTGTCCTACCGTTTCGAAATAGTCGATATCTTCGATGTTAGTGCCTTTGCCCCTCTTTTCATACGTCGCGAAGCGGGAAACCGGACCGTATCAAAGATTGGATTTAACCTTACCAGGGACACACGCAACGACCTTATCTTCACTTCCAAGGGAAGCCGTATTTCCGTCCTGACTCAATTTGCCGGGTTGGGCGGAGACACCGAGTATATCCGGCTGCAAACCAGGGCCGCCAAATTCATTCCCACCTTTGAATTAGGTCAGCAGACCGTTGCCATAATCGGGGCTGCGGGCATCCTGGTTGAGACCGGGAATGAAGATGTGCCGTTTTTCGATCGATTTTTCATGGGTGGCCCCAATGACCTGCGCGGTTTCGAGTTCCGCGAAGTGGGGCCCAAACAGGAAACCGACGATAATGGTCAGCCCATCACCAACCCCGAGCCGACGGGAGGGAACACGATGGGATTTCTGAGTGTCGAGTATACAATCAAAATTGCTGGCCCCTTGCGGGTGGCAGCCTTCTACGATTGGGGCTTCGTCAACGAGGGAAGCAGCGATTTCGATTTATCAGATGCCAATTCCAACTGGGGATTCGGGGTGCGCTTGATGGTGCTCAACAACCCCTTGCGCCTCGATTTCGGCATTCCCATCACAACAGACAAATTTAATGACGACGGCAACCAGTTCAACTTCTCCTTCGGTACCCGATTTTAATCCGAAATCTTATCTGACCGAATCACATCCATCTGAATAATATCGAGCTACCATAATTTAATTAATCGAATAAGCATCCTCATGAAAAAAATCTTCCTATTCTCTTTGGCTTTCGGAATTTTCACAGCTGGCCTGCAAGCTCAAAATTTAAAAATTGTCACCGTCGATATGACGCGGCTCTACAACGAGTATTATAAAACACTCGAGGCCAACGAGAAAATCAAGGGTAGCCTTGGCAAGGCCCAGGAGACGGTCGAGGAAATGGTCAAGGAGGGGCAGACATTGCTGGAAGATTACAAATCGATCTTCGAAATGACACAAAACGACGCCCTGACAGAAGAAGCGCGTTTGAAGGCGCAGACCGACGCCGAATCAATGGCCCAGCAACTCAAAGACAAGGAGCGTGAAATTCAACAATTTCGGCAAAACACTCAGCGTTCTGTGCAGCAGCGCCAACAAACCTATCGCGACCTCTTTCTCGATGAAATCAAGGGAGTGGTGCTGGAAGTGTCCCGCGAGCGCAATGGCGATCTTATTCTCGATAGTTCGGGTATTACCGCCTTGGGCATCCCCGGGGTCATTTACTCAGATCCTTCCTGGGATGTCACCTCGCTGGTGCTGGAGCGCATCAATGCCAGTGCACCCACCGAGGAAGAGTGATGTGGGAAACAGGTGTCAGGTTTCAGGATACGACACAGAAACCACCGGGTAATGAAAAACAATCCCGCATCACTTTGTTTTCGAGTCCTGATACCCGAAATCTGACACCTGTTTTTTGAAGTTTCTCCGCCATGCAATTTGCTTTTACCCTTGAGGAAATCCTCGAAATTGTCGGGGAAGGGCAGACTGAGGGACTTACAGAAGTAAAGGTTACCGGCATTGCTTCACTGGACTTGGCGGTAGTTGGGGACCTTTCATTTCTGGGCAACAGGAAATACCGCAGCGAGGTTGCCGCCAGTCGAGCCTCTGTCGTCCTGTTGCCGCAGGATTACAAGGGAGAACCCAGTGCGGGTCAGGTTTATGTTCGGGTTTCCAACCCGTCCGACTCTTTGGCCCGAATTTGCGAAAGGGTGGAGAAAGATAATTGGATCAAGCCGGACTCGGGTATTCATGCCTCCGCCGTCGTCGATCCGTCTGCGGTTATCGACCCAGGCGCCTGCATCGGCCCTCTGTGTGTTGTTGAAGCGGGAGCGACCATCGCCGACGGTGTTGTCCTGGAGAGCCATGTCTTTATTGGATGTAGAGCGCAGTTGGAGCGCGATTGTTGGTTAAAGCCGCAGGTTACAGTGGCATCGGACTGCATAATTGGGAAACGGGTTCGCCTGCATTCAGGAGTGGTCATCGGGTCGGACGGCTATGGCTACTCCACCGTGGATGGTAAACACCGTAAACAACCTCAAATCGGTCGGGTTGTCATTGAAAACGATGTCGAAATTGGATCTAATTCCTGCGTCGATCGCGCTCGATTTTCTGAAACCAGAATAAGCGAGGGCACAAAAATCGATAATTTGGTGCAGATCGCCCATAATGTCGTTATTGGGCGGCATTGCCTGATCGTTTCCCAGGCCGGTGTTTCCGGCAGCACGACTTTGGAGGATCGCGTAATCATGGGAGGGCAGGCCGGTATGGTAGGCCATATCCGCATTGGTAGCGGAAGCCGCATAGGGGCCCAGGCGGGAGTCAATTGTGATTTGGCTCCGGCGAGTTTTGTCACCGACAGTCCGGCCTATGCCCACCTGCAATCCAGAAAGACAGAAATCCTCAAAAGACGTTTGCCCGAGTTGTTTAAAAGGGTTGCCAAGCTCGAAGAAATGATAGATTCCAAAGATCAAATCCAATGACTGTCCTTAAACGACTATGCAGGTAGGGGAACTTAAAATTTTTACCGGCCGGTCCAATCCAGCCCTCGCCAATTCCATTTGCGACTATATTGGGACGACCTTAGGTGCGGCTACTGTGACCAATTTTCCCGACGGGGAAACCTTTATTAAAATCGAGGAAAATATCCGGGGTAAGGATGTATTTATCATGCAATCGACATGTCCTCCGGCCAACGATCATTTGATGGAAATGCTCATCATGATCGATGCGGCGAGACGGGCATCCGCCCAAAGAATCACCGCCGTGCTGCCCTTTTACGGCTACTCCAGGCAGGATCGCAAAGACCAACCGCGGGTGCCCATAACGGCAAAACTGGTGGCCAATCTCCTCGTTACGGCGGGAGCGAACAGGGTTTTGACGATGGACCTGCATGCCCAGCAAATACAGGGATTTTTCGATGTACCGGTCGATCACCTATACGCGTCCCCCATTTTTTACGATTATCTGCAGCAATTCCGCCATGAAGACCTGGTGGTCATTGCCCCCGATGTCGGCGGCATGAAAATGGCTGCCGCTTATGCCAAAATGTTGAATTCCGGGCTGGGCTTTGTAGCCAAAAAAAGAACCGGCGCCTCCACGGTGGAAGCCTCTAATCTGGTAGGTGATGTCGCGGGAAAAGAGGTGCTTATTTTGGATGATATTACGGGAACTGCCGGAACTCTTGTGGCAGCGGCAGAGTTATTGCGGGAAAACGGGGCTTCTGTTGTGCGGGCCGCAGTGACCCACAGCATCCTCAACGATTTGGCTTATGAGCGTCTTAAAGACGGACCGATAGACGAATTGATCACCACAAATACTATTCCCGTGGAAACGCGCGGACTCCCTATCACCGTGTTGAGCGTCGCCAATTTGCTGGGGCAGGCTATATTGCGCATCAACAGCCACGAAAGCATTACCAGTCTTTTCACGATCAAGGGTTTTTGAGTGGGATACTGGACACGAGATGCTGGACGGGGAATACAGGTTTCAGTGTTCAGGTGTCAGGAAAACACTTGCTGAGGCCTGATACCCGAAACCTTTTCTCCTTATCCTCGTCCTATAACATTTATCTTTCTCTTATAGCTACCAACTAAAGAATCGAGGAACCCTCTTACCGGTTGCCGTGTCCCCGCCTATCACAATGCGTAAATCGATACTTTCACTGTTTTTACTGCTGGCTCTTGGCCTTTATGCCTTGAGTTCGTTAACTGTTAAGGAGCGGCAAACTGCTCAATCCGACGATCGCGGTGATTTCCGGCAGATTTCGGCGGAACTCCCGCTGGAAGAAACGCCGGTCAACCGCTCCAACCAGAAACGAATTGTCAGCTTTGCCGATATCCTTGAGGACTCCACGCCCGCCGTGGTGGGGGTTTACCCTTCGCGGATCGTTAAAGTCCCCGAGGGCCGCCGCTACAACCCTCTGGAGGAAATGCTTCGGCGTTATTACGGGCTACCCGTTCCCCAGCAGAATGAAGATGAAGAGCCGGAAGAACGCAAACTGCCCCAGGG
>JAJFLT010000390.1 GCA_021772555.1 Opitutales bacterium
CCTTGAACGGGTCATCGACATCATGGAAGACCAGAAACAATTGTCCAAAAAGGGCGCCACCATGCGTCTGGGTTCCTACACATGCCAACTGGTTGCCGGCACTTTAACCCAAAAGACCTATGGGTCGGAAGTCGTGCGGGAGCGCCACCGGCATCGATTTGAATTTAATAACCAATACATGGAGCGATTCGAGGACGCCGGTTTCAAGGTTGCCGGGATCAACCCCAAACGCAATCTGGTGGAGATAATGGAAAATACGAAACATCCCTGGTATGTAGGCGTTCAATTCCATCCCGAATTTCAATCGAAACCCCGCCAGGCCCATCCTCTTTTTGAAGGATTCATCGCCGCCGCACTCGAGCGCAGTAACCAGCGCTAAAGCACCGGCAGACCCCCACGCTTCCGTGCTTTACGACCCTTCAAAGCTCCTCCTCATCGCCGGACCCTGTTCCCTCGAATGCTCGGAGGTCGCCTTCCCTGTGGCTGAGGTTTTGGCCAACTTGCAGGCATCGCACTCCAGCCGCCTTCAAGTGATTTTTAAGGCTTCCTACGACAAAGCCAACCGCACTTCGCTGGGTAGCCCGCGGGGGCCGGGCATGGAAGCGGGGTTGACTCTTTTGCAGAAAATTGGCGAGGCAACGGGGCTGCCACTACTAACGGATATTCACACCGCTCCGCAGGCGGCAGAGGCGGCGGGTGTCTGCCAGGTTTTACAAATTCCCGCCTTTCTTTGCCGGCAGACGGATTTACTGGCCACCGCCGCCCAAACCGGGCGCGTGGTCAATGTAAAAAAAGGTCAGTTTCTCTCACCCGCCGAAATGTCCTTTGTGGTCGATAAATTAAAACAGTGCGAGGCAAAGGAAATCTGGCAGACCGAGCGCGGGACGACCTTCGGCTATCAGAATCTGGTCGTGGACATGCGATCTTTCAGTATCATGAAGCGAAACGGTCAACCCGTAATTTTCGATGCCACCCACAGTGTGCAACTTCCCGGTGCTGATGGAGGCAAAACCGGCGGACAAAGGGAATTCGTCTTACCCCTGGCCAAAGCCGCCCTCGCGGCCGGAGCCGATGGGCTTTTCATGGAAACCCACCCCGATCCAGACAATGCCATCTCTGACGGCCCCAACCAGATTCCCCTCAGTGAGCTGTCCACGCATGTCGAAAAATACCTGCAAATCTGGGAATCTGCCAGGGACTGATATTTCGCCTTGAAATTGAAAGAGGGTGTTTCGCTCAGCTCCCGCTCTTACGCCAAAGTTCGCTGGAGTTGCAAGGTGGCTGGGTGAGGATCGTTTTGGCCGAGCGCTGGGGATTTTCGTAACGCGTGAAGTGCTCTTCCAACAGGTTACCCATGTTGGTTACCTTATCCTGCCAAAGGGGATCGTTAATCAGATTAACCGTTTCCCTTGGATCGCTGGATAAATGAAAAAATTCATCCGGATAAGTTCCCGCGTGAGGGACATAACGCCGAACAAGCTTGAAATTGTTGTCGGATATCATACGGGCATTGCCATATTCACAGAATCGAAAAGATCGCCAGCCGACAGATTGATTTTTCAAATAGGGCAAAAGGCTCTGGCCCGGACTGTTGATTTTTTTCTCTTGCTCGGGTGACAGCTTTACCTGGGCCGCATCGAGAACGGTCTGAAAAAGGTCGCAGTGATCGAAGGGGATGGGCGGTTGCCGTTTCGCGGGAAGCTTTTCCGGCCAGCGCAAGAGGCAGGGCACCCTGATGGATTCCTCGTAAAAATTTTGCGGCATGGTGGCATTTCCTTTTCCGTAATGCCCGTGATGCCCGTTCATGTGCCCGTGGTCGGAAGTGTAAATAATCAGCGTATTTTCGAGATCGCCCCGCCCGTTCAATTCATCCAAAAGGACGCCTATCTGATCATCCAGCATGCCAACGGCTGAGTAATATTGGGCCAGCGCTTCCTCCGGCGTCCCTTGGAAAGGAGAAACGTGGCTTGAAGATTCAAGATGCGATTTTTCATCTTCCGGAATGTCCCAGAAACGGGCTTGTCGGTAATGTTCCGCCAGCCGTGTGGGATGCCCTTCAAAAGGGAAATGAGTATCAGTGGGGCCGACAAACAGGAAAAAGGGCAGCGCCGGATTCCGCTCTCTCAGGAAACGAACGGCTTGCCGGTTGAAGTAACGGGTCTGGTAACCCGTAATCTCTTTTTCATCTCCCCGCTCTGATATGTCGGTTGGACCCTGGTGAAGATATTGATTTCTCCACCCATTCTTTTTACTTTCTCCATAGCTGATCCAATGATCGAAGCCGGGTTGTGGCGGGGTGCTGCTCGTGGTGCAATGCCACTTGCCGATAAGTCCGGTTTGATAGCCGTTTTCCTGAAGCAGCATTGGCAGGGTCGTCTCCCCCGCCATCCAGCCATGATTAAAATCTTCGGTGCTGGCCAGAAAATCCTGAATTCCATGCTGTGAGGGCAGACGTCCCGTAAAAAAACAAGCCCGCGCCGGAGAACAAACGGGGCATGGCGTATAGGCGTTTTGCAGGAGCAGACCGCTTTCCGCAAGAAAATCCATATTGGGCGTTCTCAGCTCCGAGTTGCCATAGCAGTGGGCCGCCCATTGCGCATGGTCATCCGCCATCATGACAAGGATATTCGGCAAGGTCTTTGATTTCATCATCGAATTTGGGATAGGTTCTAGCAAAAACCCAACTTTCTATCTTTTCTTGTTCGATGACAACACCTCTAATCCATACTCCAATAAAAAATTTTTGAGGAAATAACTTCCGAAATTGAAAAACCGATGTATTTTACGACTAATGAATATGATGAAATTATCCAAGTCTGAGCTGAGGATGTTCTTCTTAACACTTTGCTTTTTACTTTTACAGGCCTCTCTGGAAGCCTCATTGACGGCTTACTGGACGTTCGACGCCAACTACGCCAGCGAGGTAAATAATGACCTTTACGAAGGCACTCCCATGAGCGAGCCGTTTACGAGTATCACCCAGGAGTCGGATGAATTCGTGCGCGGCACAGGGGCCTTAAAACTGGATAGCGGACCGGGCAGCGGAAACCAAACTTATGTGCGAATCAGTAACGAAGTGTTTCCCGACGGGGCACAGGTTTTCACCATCGTTGCTTGGTACAGGTATGAAGATATCACCCCGACAGGCTCGGATTCTCGAAATTCTATTTGGGAAACGATTCCCTCTTTTGCCGCCTCTTTCGCCCTCCGTCTGAACAATGGCCGTCGCGATGCCGAGTGGTTTTACGAACTGGCTTCATCGGGAAACCTTAACAATGATGATGGCCCCATCGTCAATGACGGACAGTGGCATCACGTAGCCATGGTCTGGAACCGGACGGACCGAATAATAAAATACTATCACGATGGCCGATTGCGCGACGCGTCTCCCTTGGCCCTTGATGTGCCTGACCTGAAACCCACCGCAGCGTTCAATATCGGGAATCACAGGTTTAGCAATGGAGCCCGGGACTGGGATGGTTTCATTGACGACGTGGCCGTATTCGATGAAGCTCTGACCAGTTCACAGGTGGCCGCCCTCTATTCCGGCCAAGCCACTCCATTGACCGTTGACCAGACTCCCGAACTGCCACCACAGGCTGAAGATCCCGCCTTTGTGCCCGGCTCCTGGACCCTGGTCATCATCCCGGACATCCAGAAATACACCCAGGACGCCGTCTTCGACAAGATCCTGATCAACATGATGGAGTGGATCCGGGACCACAAAACAGAGCGCAACATCGTCATCGCCCTGCAAGAAGGCGACATCACCGACGACAACGACGATGATGGCGGCATCCAATGGGTGCGCGCCAAAAGTGGCCTCTCCATTTTGGACGGGCACATACCCTACGTCCTGGCCACCGGAAATCACGATTATGGACCCGGCGGCAACGCCTCCACCCGCAACACTTTGTTAAACGATTATTTCACCCCCGCCGACAATCCCCTCAACGATCCCGATCAGGGCGGAATTTTGGCCGGTTTGAAGGAGCCCGGAGAACTGCAAAACGCCTATTACGACTTCACCGCCCCGGACGGAAAAAAATTCCTCATTTTCTCCCTCGAGTGGGGCCCACGGGACGAAACCGTGGCCTGGGCCAACACCATCGCCGGGCAGGAGCAATACAGCGATCACATGGCGGTTCTGGTCACTCATTCCTATCTCTGGTCGAATAATCAGCGGCACAACTGGGCCGTGTTCGGGGATGATCAGCAATCAGGAAATCCGCACTCCTATCGAACTGCCGCCCTCCCCGGCGGGGTCAATGACGGCCAGGAACTGTGGGACAAGCTGATCAAGCTGCACCCCAACTTCAAATTTACCTTTAACGGCCATACCGCCCGGGCCAGCCTGGGTTCGGAACAAACCGGGGCCAGCTTTCTGACCAGCTTCGGTGACAATGGTAATTACGTCCACCAGATGTTATTCAATGCCCAGCATGTGGGCGGCAACGGCGGCGGCGGCTGGATTCGCCTCATCGAGTTTACCCCCGGCGGCCGGATTCAGGTGAAAACCTTTTCGCCCTATCTCGACTCATTGGGGGAAAACCCCTGGCGGACGGCCCATTACGATCAATATTCCTTTATCCTGGAAGACCCCCTGCAAGGAAGCCACAACCGATTACTCAATACCGTGGACTGGATATTCTCGCCCTGGTTCGGGTTCTACAATATTTCCAGTTTTCCCTGGATATTTCATGAGGAACACGGGTTTAATTACCTTTTTCCCGGTTCCTCGCCGGAGGGAAATTTCCTTTACGATCCCGCCATTGGCGAATGGTTGTTTATGGTCAAAACACACTACCCCGACATTTATTTTTTCGATGATCAACACTGGATGAGTTTCCTTTCCGAGTCCGATGGCAATCGTGAATTTTTCCGCTATTTAGACGAAGAGAGAATCTTCTACCCAAAATCGCAATAGAACTGCTTCACAGCTTTGTAGAACTACAACGACCTGGCGGTGACCTCAGGTGTTGAGGTAAGAACGCCCTGAGAGAAGAAGACCAACAGAAATAGGGCGAAGATTTACCGGCCCTTCCTGACTGATAAACGTCTTGGAGGCCGGTTGCGCGGAAATGCGGTTAAATTCGCCCGATACTGTCCGACATATCTGGGTGTACCTTCGCCTCTTTTATGAGGGACGAAGGCTGCCATGATTTTCAGCTATGAGCGCGCCTTTGCATATTGATCTGTCGGGACAGAAAATCCTCGTCGTAGATGACGACAACACCAGTCGCCGATTGGCCCGCATGGTCCTTGAGCGAAAAGGTATCTTGGTAGAGGAGGCTTGCAGCGGTCAGGCGGCGCTGGAATTGCTGCCCTCATTCCAGCCCGACCTTATCCTGCTCGACAT
>JAJFLT010000040.1 GCA_021772555.1 Opitutales bacterium
GGCACCTGCAATCGTAACCGTATCGTCGTTGATGTTGACCAGCCCCAAACCCTCCACGACGGAAAATGATACCGCCAGGCCGCTGCTCGCCGAAGCACTCAAAAGAAAAGGTGGATCGTCGAATACTTTGTCACCAAGGGCATTGAAAGAAATGGTCTGATTCTCTTTGGTGGTGCTCAAATCCGCCACCCAGGCTTCTTTTTGGCCGCTCGGGTTGGTTCCCCATCCTGCGATTTTCAAGCCGTCGTCGGATACGGCGTTGGCCTGGGTTAAAGTCCAACCGGTCAAATCCAATCCCAATTCGATTTCCAAAACCGACTTGAGGTCGCTCAATCCAAGTGTGGCATCCCAAATAAACGCCACCAGCGCATCCTGGCCTGAAGCCGGAGTGCTCCAACCCACCACAACGGAACCATCCGTGGAAACATCTATGGCTTCACTAAAATAACCGCCACCGGCCAAATCTCCAAGGCCGACCATCCCGCCAGCCTGGGTCCAACGATATGCTTCTATTCCTGAGGCCGATTCGCTCCGGCCCACTACAACAGAACCATCCGAGGAAACACCATTAGCAAGGCTGAAAAAACTGCCGCCGGTCAGGTCGCCTAGACCCGCCATCCCACCTGCCTGAGTCCAGCGAAACGCTTCCATCCCGGAATCCGAATCACTCCGGCCCACCACAACTGAACCATCTGAGGAAATACCACTGGCAAGGCTGAAAAAACTGCCGCCGGTCAGGTCGCCCAAACCTGTCATTCCACCCGCCTGAGTCCAACGGAATGCTTCCAATCCTGAAATCAGGACACTTAATCCCACCGCCACGGACTCGTCTGAAGGACCGCCCCCACCGGAAAACCTGCCCCCGGCCTGGGTCCAGCGAAACGCTTCAAAGGCCGTGGGCAAATCACTAACGCTGGCTCCTGAAATAACGGACCCGCTGGAAGAAACTCCGGTCGCTTCACTCTTGAAAATCCCTCCGTTCAAATCTCCCAAACCTGTCATTCCACCGGCCTGCGTCCAACGGAACGCTTCATCTCCTGAAGCAGACAAGCCTTCTCCCACGACCACAGATCCATCCGAAGAAACACTCCGCGCTCCACTCCTGACATCACCACCGGCCAGGTCTCCCAATCCGACCAATCCACCGGCCTGAGTCCAGCGGAACGCTTCATCTCCTGAAGCAGACAGGCCAATCCCAACAACAACCAACCCATCCGACGAAATCCCTCTGGCTTCGCTCCTGAAATCACCACCCGAGAGGTCACCCAAGCCCTGAAAACCGGCCCCGAGCAAAAAGGATGGCATGGCCGTAAAAAGTATGGCTGCAACCAAGCGGCGGCATTGGAAGTCAAAGGTGACAGATCTTCTTGTCATTGGATACGGTTCAACCACTAGTTTGCTCCATCTTTCCCATTTAAACCTGCATTAATTGCAGAAAATTGCGGCTTTCTGGTAATTCTGCTCCAATATACCGTTTTCATTGCAAGCCATCAATCTTTTCCTTGGTCTGCCATAATTTAATTAGGTATGAGACGGGAAATGATACAGAATAATTTGTCTCGTCCTGAACCCTGACGGCGCTTTTTTCGCCTCGTCGTATTTCCCATACAAGGCAGGCTTGACTGTCATTATTTATTTTTTTCAAGATGGGGTAAACAAATAAGTAAATCAAAACTCGAGATTCCGATTATATTGCCCATGCCGAAATAACTCCCATAAATATAAGCACCAGCGATTTACCCTAAAAAAGCAAAACACAGAGATAAACAACAACCCCACGAAACTGACACCACAACCGATTGTAGTGGTAGATTCGGTCTTTTATTAAGCAAACGGTTTTTAGGTAATGGTTGTTTTTCTCAATTACTTGATGTATTTACAATCGGTCTTTTTACAAAGATCCAATGTATTCTTTTTTTGTGGACAGTTCTTGTATCGTTTACGGCCGCGGTAAAGGGAACGCCCAATTCCATTGATGAAATCGGAGTATTTGCGGTTCAGGCAACGGATGACGCAGCGGCAACCACTCGCGACACACCAATTGATATAGACGTTCTGGCCAACGATTTCAGCGACACCGGAATTATCAATTTAAGCGCTGTCTCCATACCACCGAATGGCGCCACTGAAATAACCACGGAACAAACGATCTTTTATCGACCTGACACGGAATTTACCGGCATCGATTCTTTCATTTACTTAATTGACGACGGTTTGGGAGACATCGGCACGGGCGCCGTTACCATAACGGTTGAAGAACCGATCAACAACCCACCTCAGGCCCAAAATGATCAGTTCGAAGTCCCGGAGGACAGCGTATCTAGTCTTTTGCCGGTTTTTACGGATAACGGAAATGGCCCGGACACCGATCCTGAAAACGACCCATTGATAATATCCACCATTGGGACAGCCAGTCAAGGCGGGGCCGTTTCCATTAACCTCGCCGCAAACGGCATCCTCTACACTCCGGTGACTAATTTCTTCGGACTGGAAAACTTCACCTACACGATCACCGACGGCAATGGTGGCTCGGATACAGCTCAGGTTACGATAACCATCCAAAGCGTCAATGATCCGCCAATTGCGAATGACGACACCTTCACTGTGCAAGAGGACAGCCTCAATAATATTCTGCCCATCTTGCAGGACAATGGCTCAGGCCAGGACAACGATATTGAAAACGACTCTCTTTCGCTATCGACCGTGGGACCGACCGATAATGGAGGAACCACCGCCATAGATGAAACCGGCGTAGGGATTATATATACGCCGGCAGTGGACTTTGCGGGGATGGAAACTTTTACCTACACGATCACCGACGGCAATGGCGGCTCAGGCACTGCGCTGGTTACAGTCAACGTCGAAATGTTGGCAACCGATCCGTTGATAACTGCCATCGACGACGAGGCAACAACTTCCCGGAATGTTTCGGTGGAAATCGATGTTTTGTTCAATGACAGCAGTGATTCCGGCGTCATTAATTTACAAGCTGTCTCCATACCGATAAACGGCATTTCCGAAATTACACAGTTGGAAACGATAATTTACACCCCAAACACGGATTTTACCGGCATTGATTCGTTTGTTTACATTATTGATGACGGAATAGGTGACCTCGGTACGGGAAACGTTACCATTACCGTGGAAATACCGTTGGGAATACCACCGGTTGCGCACGAAGATACCGCCACAACCATTATGGAACGTGCCATCGATCTTCAGGTCTTGTCCAATGACGAAGTTTCCATCGACAACCCTGTCGGCATAACTCAAGCCTCCGATCCACCTCACGGAGTAGTTACAATAAATCCTGATGATACAATAACCTACGAACCGGGGAACTCATTTCTTGGGATAGATCAATTTATCTATACAATTAGCGATGACTCAGGGCAGGCCAGCACGGCCACCATAACCATCAATGTGGAAGCAAGTGAAAGCTACGCATCCTGGAGAACAGAATATTTCGGCAATACGAACGATCCTGACGGCGATCCGCTGGCCGACCCTAACCTAATTGGTCTCGCCAATCTGATCATTTACGCATTGGGTATAAACCCGCAAAACAGAGACACTGAAAGAAACAAGCTCCCCCGTTTCCAAATTGATGGAACCGGTGAACATTGTCTTTTGTTTTCTCAAAGAAAAAACATCGCCGACATCGTTTTGGACATTGAATTGTCGCCCGCTATAACCGTTTGGACTACTCTCGTTGAAGGCGTGGACTTCACTCGTACGGCAACGGATGAGGCGGACGGGACAGAAAGTGTTAAAATCGTTTTCGATCAGGATATTGCCAATAACACGAAGATATTTGTTAGATTAAAGATACTATTGCTGTAAGCGATGCGAGCCTTTACCTTTACCTTGCCGGAGGATAAGGAATTGAGCGGCAATTATTTGCTTTCGATTTCCACTGAAATCCTCATTATCGGTAGGCATGATTTTTTTAAAAATTACCGTCGGAATTTGCCTGTTGATACCTCCATCTTCTCTCCTCGCTCAGGATGCGGAAGTTAAGCCGTTATTCGAAGTCGGCCTCGATCATGATTTTCCCCAGGCTGCGGAAACATTCGAGGAGGTTAAAACACTTATCCTGGAAAACTACTACTCCACTGATATTTCTGATGATGCGCTCTACTGGGCAGCCATCAAAGGCATGTTGCGGCATATCTCTCCGCCGAACAATCCCAAACTGGCCACAATCTGGACGGCTGAAAATTATGATAAAATATTTAACTCGCTCAGCGGTGTGCAGGTATCACTTGGTATTAAAAGCAATTTTAATGCGACCGAGGGCAGCTTGACCGTTACGGAAATCCTCCCCGGTTCCCCCGCCGAAGGAATCCTCATGCCCTACGACAGAATCTTGCGCATCGACGCACAACGACTTAAAGGCAAACCGATTGCCGAAATCAATAGCCTGATAAGCGGCGAAGAAGGCGAGCAAGTCGTTCTGACTGTCAATCGTGATATAAATGTTTTTGACATTACTTTGATGAGAAAAAAGTTCGCGAACAAAAATTTAATCGTAACAGCACTAACCGGAAACCTGGTCCTGGTCGAAATGAAAACCTTTTCCACAGAAATATCCGGACGGTTGAAGAATCAATTAAAAGAATTATCAGAAAAAGGTTATACAGAAATTATATTGGACCTGAGGAACAATTCGGGAGGAGTTTTCCTTGAATCCATCCGCACAGCCGAACATTTCTTACCTGAAAAAAGTATTTTATTACGTACTTATACGCGGGAAAAGAAGCTGCAAAATTACGTCTCCTCAAATAAGGAACCTTTTGATTATAAAATTGCCATTTTAGTCAACGACGGTACCGCTTCAGCGGCGGAAATTCTCTCCGGCGCACTCAGGGATCATGCAATCTCGCTCATAATAGGAACGAAAACTTTCGGGAAGGGCGTATTTGAAAAAACTTATACTTTGCAGAATGATTTCCGGGTGAAATTTATCACGGGAGCCATGTACACACCAAAAGGCCGGGCTTGGCAAAGCAAGGGCTTAAAGCCGGACTTCCTCATCGAGCAGTCGCCGGAAACCCTTAAAGCACTCCTTAAACTCGATCCCAAAGAACGCCTCACAAAAGATGCCGCCATGATAACTGCCGTTAA
>JAJFLT010000391.1 GCA_021772555.1 Opitutales bacterium
CGAGGCCCACCATGTTGACCAGCAAGGCGTCGTCCACGCCCTGGAATTGGTCGCGGAGGCATTGCTTGAGTACGAAACGATTGAGGGGAAGCATGTGCACGAAATCCTCGAGGAAGGTAAAATCGTTTCGCCGGTCATCAACAATCTTGCGGCCCAGGAAGAAAAAGAAGAAGTGCCCGAAGAATTGCCCGTGACCGAAGAAAAACCCCAGGAAGAGGAACTCGGCTCCGGACCCGGCGCCGAACCTGCCGGTGTGCCCGCCTGAGGATTGATTTAAAAAACCTCTTCTTCGTCTCCATACGATTGCCGATCGTTTTTGGCTAAGTGGTACCTGCAAAATCCTTCAGGTCTATGGTCAATTCCGGAAATTGATCGAGGATTTGTTTGTCGGAGGTTACAAGCATTGTATTGAGGTCTTCGGCCAGCGCAACATACTCGCAATCGTAGGCGGAGCAAGTTGAGTCGGTGACTTTCTTTATCACCAACGGAGAAGGAATGAGGTACTCGTGGCCGGCAAGCTGGGATTCGGCACCGTTGTGACAGCAGGCGACAGAGCTTGAATTAAGATCACCTCGCCGGAGATACCCGGCAAGGATATTTCGAAATTCGGAACGCCATAGGAATGTTGTTACCCAGTAAGGATCCTTCTCCAATGCGCGCTCAGCGAACTTAGTCATTTCGCCGGGTATCCACAGGTAGGCGATCGTATTGACATCGACGACGATCATTTGCGGCCCGTATCCTTCAACAAATTCAAATCCTTTTGGGTGAGGTAGACGCCCATCATTTCCCGAACGGCGGCGGCGCGATCCCCTATAGCTGCAGCGTCGATGGGCAAGCCATGCAGTGAATCGACAAGAGTAGCGATAATCTCCTTGTTCAGGCTTCTGCCATTTTCAATTGCTCGGGACTTCAGTGTTTGGTGAACATCAGGGGGAAGATTTTTAATGGTTATCGTACTCATTATGGAACCATAATGCAACCATTATGAATGTCAATACTTCAATCTCGTATCCACAAATCGCCGAAAAATCATACGTCTGGCTTCTCAAGCGGCAGCCATTGCAGGACTCGCTGGATCATCTTGTCCCAATAATCCCAGGTGTGGTCCGCAGCGGATTCCTCGAAGATAATATCCATGCCCAGGCTTTGAGCTTTGCGATGGAATGACACATTGTCCTGATGGAGGTAGTCCTCTTTTCCGCAGCAATGGTAAAGGGCTGGCAATTCAGCCCCTGACCGCACCGCATTTTCCACCAGGGACATGAGGTCTCGATCCTCGGAAAGACCCGATTCCACAGGACCGAAAATATTATACCTTTCCTCGTAGGAAATTCGGGTTTCATCGTCATTGAGATGGCTTGCCAGGTCGAGCACACCGGAAAGGCTGGCCGCGGCGGCATAATTGTGGGGTTTTCTCAAAGCCAGAAGAAAAGCCCCGTAGCCTCCCATGGATAAACCGGCGACGAAATTGTCCTCCCGTTTTTCCGAAAGGGGAAAGAGGGAGCGGGCAATGCCGGGCAGTTCCTCACGAATAAAAATACCATATCGAAGGCCTTTGTGCATATTCTGGTAAAAGCTGCGATTTACCGCTGGCATGACCACCGCCATATCCAGTGGTTCGACATAGCGTTCGATCGAAGTCCTCCGCATCCAATCGGTATGGTTGTCGCCCAAGCCATGCAACAGCCAAAGGGTGGGCCACTTCTTCTTTTGTTGATTGGGTTCTGCGCTACGCTGAGGCAGAATCACGTTCATGGAACATTTCAGCCCGAGAACGGAGGAATGGAACTCGCATTGCAGATACGCCATATTGCAGTTCTTTGACGTAGCCTACGACCGGCTGGATCTACGGCCAATGAGTGTTGGATCCTTGAGTTTTGAAAACTCGCCGACCCATCAGGCAGAAAATTCTTTATTCTTCCGCTTTGGTTTTGATCAGTCCGGTCACGCGGTCGCCTTCTTGCCACTGGCCCTTCCTTTTCAACTGGACCACTCGCTCGAAACGCTTGAGAACATTTCGTTTTTTCCTGGAGGCGTTGCGGCCTGCTTTGAAACTGTTGTGTTGGGACATGGCTAAAAATCCTTTTGAAAAATTAAAAAGCGCTGTGTTTAAGCGGCCTCCGGCTGAAGATCAACATCTTTTTACCCGATTATTCGGAAATTCGTTCTTATTTTCTTGAAAAACCAGTTGATTACCGGTCAATAACCCCTCATGTTTGCTGGTTTTTCATATTTCAACACTCACAATTCAACACAATCCAATCCGGAGGTTTCTTTTGAGAGACGATTATCTTCAGCAAGCGCAAACGATCATTCAGGACCCGAATATTTTAATCAACGTGGTCTCCCGCAGAGTGAAGCAGCTCAAGTACGGCCAGAAGCCTTTGGTTGAGTCCCTCGAGCGGTTGAACCCCGAGGACGTCGCTTTGCGCGAAATAATCGAGGGCAAAATAGATTTTCAGCTATACGATCCGCCCGAGGGCGAGGAATGACCCTGTCGAGACGGTCTCAGTAGCCGTTATCCAGCTTATTCTCAGGGAAACTCCCTTCCCGTGGCGACCGCGCCCCTTTGTTCGAGAGCGGCTTGATCATATGGCCTTATTTTTGTTATGAACGGCCCAGGCAAAATATCGGATCGTTACAAGGAGATCCGCAATCGGAAAGCCCGCCACAAATATTTTGTCGGGCAGACCTACGAGGCTGGCGTCATTCTTACAGGAACGGAGGTAAAGTCGATTCGGGCTGGCAAGGCGCAAATAAACGATGCCTTCGCACGGGTTGAAAGGGACAGGGTCATCCTATACCATGTCCACATCTCCGAGTATAGCTTCGGCAATGCCAACAATCACAATCCCTATCGCCCCCGGCAGCTTCTTTTACATAAAAAGGAAATACGGCAAATCGAAATGGCCATGCAAAGCGGCGGCAAGGCCTTGGTCCCCACACGTATATATTTCAAGAAAGCCCTCATAAAGGTTGAAATAGCGCTTTGCACGGGAAAAAAAATGCACGACAAGAGAGAGGACTTGAGGAAGAAAGCAGCCCTCATGGACGTGCGACGAATGATGAAGGATGCAAGATGAGGTGAGGAGGTGTCAGGATTCGACAAATCCAGGTTTCATTATTTCCTGAATATTGAAACCTGATATCCTGAACCTGTATCAGTGCTCATGCCCCCGTCTGAATCTCTACAGAGCCAACCGTTTAAAAATTGATAAGAAATGAGCGTTCGATCCATCATCGTTCAGGTTCCGGCCAGCACATCCAATTGTGGACCCGGATTCGATGTTTTAAGCATCGCTCTCACTCTTTATGCATTTGTTAAAATCACCCTTGTCGAGAGCGGTGACATCCGCCTTGCCGGTGAAGACCCGCCCGGTTCTGATTCCCTGCAGTTGGTTAAATGCGCTGCAGGTGCTTTTGAAAAGAAGACCTGCATAAAAACCGGGGGTTTTATTTATGAAGTGTGGGGCGAAGTGCCGGTGGCTCGGGGTTTGGGTTCCAGCGCGGCCCTCCTGGCGGGAGTCCTGACCGGCCTCAATGCCTTGCATGGAGAACCACTCGAGCGCCGGGAATTGCTCGCCCTCAGCGCCCGCCTGGATGACGCTCCCGACAACTCGGCGGCATCCTTTCTGGGCGGTTTCTGCGTTTCCCGAACCGATCCCGAAACCGGCCTTTACCTCGACACCATTCGATTCGACGTTTCCGGTGAGATTTACATGGTGGTGGTTTCTCCCGAGGTCGAGGTATTGACATCCATTGCCCGCCAGGTCCTCCCTGCCGAAATTCCCTTTAAGGACGTCGTCAACAGCCTAAACAGCCTGGCCTTTATTACCTCCCTATTTGCCAGTGGGCGGTATGAGAAATTGAGCCATGCGGTGACCGATTTTATCCATCAGCCCTATCGGGAGCGGCTCTTTCCCTTCGTCAAAGAGATCATTGAGGCCGGGCGGGATCACGGTGCCTATACCGGATGGCTGAGCGGCAGCGGGTCGAGCGTCCTCTGTGTCTCTCCGGCCGAATCCTATCTCGAAGTGGGCAAAGCCATGACTGAAGTCCTGCAGGCCAATAGCATTCGCTCAAAATTATTCCTCTTAAGAACCGACAACGAAGGCCTCAAAGTGTCCACGGATTGATCCAATCGATACTGTCTTCCTTCTCCGACCCAGATGCTTCACATCGTCCTATTTCAACCACAGATTCCGCAAAATACGGGAAATATCGGGCGGCTTAGCGCAATCACGAAATCGCGGCTTCACCTTATTCACCCACTCGGTTTCGAAATCACCGACCGCCACCTCAAGCGCAGCGGCATGGATTACTGGAAAGCGCTCGATATCGTGCACCACCAATCGGATGAGGATTTTCTCAACTCACCACAAAAACCCGAGCGCATCTGGCTCCTCACCACCAAGGCCGAAAAGTCTTTCTGGGAGGCCGATTTTATGGACGGAGATGGCCTCCTTTTCGGCAACGAAACCTCCGGCTGCCCCGACCGGCTCCACCAGGCGATGGAACCCGGCCACAGGATAACCATTCCCCATTACAACCAAAACCTCCGCTCCCTCAACCTCTCCACCAGCGCCGGAATAGCCACCTATGAAGCCCTCCGGCAAATCAGATCCAGTTTGGAAAACCAATATACGTGATGGCGTCGAGGCGAATTAAAACGGGACCGCTTAATTTTTTGCTTCCAGGTAGATGTATTTGTAGGGATGCCAGTCGAGGAGATTGGGGTGCCAGTTCTTTACTTCGGGTTGGATGAGGTAGGCGTTGACGTAGAAATAGAGGGGGATGATGGGCGATTCCTGGAGCAGGATCGTTTCGGCTTGGGCAAATAATTGCAGACGCTCGGGTTGGTTGCCGGTTTGGGCTGTCTGTCTAATTAAATTGTCGTAGGTGGAGCTTTCCCAGCGGCTGTGATTGTTACCGGAGAGACTTGTCCAGAGTTCAAGGAAGGTGTTCGGGTCGTTATAGTCGCCCACCCAACTCGAGCGGGCGATTTGGAAGTCCCCGGTGTTGCGGGTGTCTAGGTAAACCTTGTATTCCTGATTGCGCAATTCGACATGGATGCCGAGGGCCGTCTTCCAAATTTGTTGGATCGCTTCCGCCATGGCTTTGTTATTTTCCGAGGAATTGAAGAGCAATTCCAAGATGGGGAATCCTTTTCCTTCTGCATACCCGGCTTCGGCCAGCAAGCGGCGGCCTTCTTTTGTGTTTTCCTCGATTCGGGCAGAAGAGGTGTATCCGGCCGTACCAGGTGGAGTGAAATGATAAGCTGCTCTTTGGCCGCCGCCCTTGACGTTATCGACCAGGCTTTGGCGATCCAGGGCCAGGCTGAGCGCCCGCCGCACCCGGACATCGTCCAACGGCGGAATTGTCGTATTCAGCAGGTAATATTCAGTGCCCAAATAAGGATCGAGGCGCAGAAACGGTGCATTTTCCCGCCGGTAAAGGGCTAGTTTGGCCGAGGGCACGGCCTCGGTGACGTGCAGTTG
>JAJFLT010000392.1 GCA_021772555.1 Opitutales bacterium
AAGGCATCCCATAAAGCTGGAAGAACTGCTTAATAAATACGTGGTCATTGAGCTCGATCAGGAACTACCAAGAAATCTAAGGGTGTTTGTGCAAGAGCTTATACTTCGCTGGGTTCACTTGTATCGGCTTACCCAGGGTGAAAGCCCGAATTTACGGCATTCGCTGATATTCGACGAGGGGCCAAATCTTTTCCCGCAAAAGAAAATTGAGAAATAATCTGCCGGTGGCATTGAAGTCATTTTCCGGGAAATGCGTTCTTTTGGTCAATCTCTTATCTTGTTGGCTCAAAACGCAGAGCCAATACCTTTAGAAGTTTCTGGAAATTCAAGCACTTTGATTTACCTTTCGTTGCAGGAAGGAAGAGACATAAAGAAAGCTAGTGAATCACTATTTCTTAATTGGGATGACATGCCCTTTCTCGACTTGCTCAAGGTTGGCTATGGAATCGTAAAAATCAAAGGCACCCGCCGAGTCGGCCCTTGCCTTGTAAAGTTTAAGAACATTCCGATTCAATTAGGCGCTGTTACCGATGACAATATAGCAGGAGGCGGAAAAACTGGAAAAAAGGATCTGGATTAATTCAGGAATAATCGAGGAACTGGATAAGAGGCAGGTTCGCTTGCTCAACCATGTGCTTGAAAAGATCCAGTATTTCTACAACGAGCTCTACGGCACCCGTCCTTGCTATAAGTATCCTTTAAGTCTCTCTAGGCTCATGCGGCTTACAAAACGAAACTCTCATACCGTCAGCACTGCATTAAAGCATCTGGCAAATAGTGTTCCGCTTGGTTCAAAGGACGCCCCGCCAATTCACTATGATCGCGGGCAATCCACCAAAAATAAATCTCACAGACCTTACAGAATCTTCCTCAGAAAAAAGTATGTCTGATTACATACGTAGTATGTAGGGGGATTTCCCATATATTTGCTAACTCGGAAAAACTAAAAATGACTCACCATCCTGAAAAAAGTAAGAAAATTAACAAAAAAGACATTGATACTTCCGAGCTAGAAAAATATCCGAAAGAAATTCTTAGAGTCGCGCTGAGTATCATGAAAGAGCAGAATATTGAAACCCACGCCACCACCAATGATTTAAAATATCGACATCGGCGCAACATTAACGTTTGCCTGCGGAATTTATAGTATCAGGGTTGAGGGAACATACTTAAGCCAATCGCATGCCTAACCAGCTTTGAGGGTCGCTGCGATGACCTTGGTTGCGCTGGGGCCAGCATATGGCGGAATCGGAACCATGTGTTGGCGTGTCTGTATAGTCGGGATAGGTAAGCGAGAAAATTTGGGTTCCTTACCAGATATCACCTTCGTTTGGTTTTGATGGGTGTTATCAAAACCTAAATTCAAGAAAAAAGCGGGGTCGAAACCCCGCTTTTCATAAAAACGCTTTCCAGGGTCAGGGTGGTTGCATGGCAATCCAGGGCACTGACTTGCGTTAATTAACTTTGTCTTGATTCCAACTGACTAAAGAATAGAATTCATCCCGCTATGTCAAACAAAATGCGAAACAAATTAACTCTCTCCTTCGATATCGGCCATAGTTCCATTGGGTGGGCGGTATTGGATAAAGCTGATACCGTTTCTATCAAAGGCTGCGGTTCGGTCATTTTCAAGCCTGATGATTGCCTGGCCAATGAACGGCGCGGCCACCGTAGGCAAAGACGGCATGTCCTCTCCGTAAAACGGCGAATTGAGCGGATGAAAACCCTTCTGCTCCACCTGGGAGTTCTTAACCAGGAGCAGTTGAATTTCAATAATTGCGCCTGGCCGTGGCTTTTGGCGGCAGGAGCGCTTCGGGGCCAACAATTAAATTGGGAAGAACTCTGGAGCGTCCTGCGCTGGTATGCCCACAACCGAGGCTACGATGCCAACAGGCAATGGTCGGGAGATGAGGCAGGTGAAGATAAAAAAGACCTGGAAAAGGTAACTACGGCCAAAGAACTGATGTCGAAATACGGAACCAAAACGATGGCTGAAACGGTTTGCGGTTTTCTCGGCATTGATCCGGAAGAAAATCACTTAGGTTTGGGAAAGTATTTCAAAGGCCAGAATGCGGCCTTTCCCCGTAAGGTAGTGGAAAACGAGGTGAAGCGAATTCTTGAAGCGCACCAAGGTAGATTGTCAAATTGTGACGAGTTATTTGCCAAGGCTTTACTGGAAGATTGGGAGGCCATCCATTGTAAGGAAGTTCATTTACCCAAACGCTTCCTGGGCGGCCTCTTATTTGGCCAATACATTCCCAGATTCGACAATCGAATTATTACCTCTTGTCCCATTACAGGCAAGAAAACTCCCCTCAAGCACTGCCGGGATTACTATCTTTACCGGTGGGAGAGACTGATGGCCAATTTTCGTGTGCATGGCCCATCCAGATTAGATTCCTCTCTGAATCAAGAAGAGCGCCGTCAGCTTCATGCCCGAGCGATTGAAAAAGGATATTTTACCAAATCCACCTTGAAAAAATCCATTGAGGAAATTACCGGTTGCGAATCAGATAACATCGACACCTATTTCCTGACCAAAGAGATGGAAGAGGCCCTGGTTCTCGATCCAGTCAAGAAACTGACCAACGGAAAGAAGCTGAAAAACGTTTTTCTCATCCTTCCTCAAAAATTTCAAAAAATATTCGCGAGTGAACTTTTTAAAGGCAAACCTTCTACCTTGGCCTCCTGGCGGGTGCGAATGGAAAAGGCAGGCGTAGACTTAACCGAGTTCGACCATACGACGGATGAGCAAAACCTGAAAAGCCCTCTGAAGATCAAGAAGGCCAGCGGACGTGCTCCCTATTGCCACGAGTTGTTGCGAAAAACACATGAAGAAGTTATGCAAGGCATAGACCCGGTCGGCACGGAAGGCTGCCTCTATGAGAGCGAGGCGGTGAGGGAACGTCGAATGGAGAAAAGTCTCACAGACCTTACCAACAACCACCTGGTGCGCCATCGGCTGCTCATATTCAACCGCGTGCTTGAAGATGTGGTCAAACACTACGCCGGAGGCGACAAGAGCAAAATCGGCAAGGTTGTGGTCGAAGTCGTCCGCGACTTACAGGAGTATTCCGGGAAAACCAACAAGGAAATAGGAACAATGTTGGGAGGAAAATTTTTCCAGCACCGAAAAGTCGTTAAGATGCTGGAAAAAGAACTGGGGCCAAATATTGGCGGCAGCCTCATTCGCAAAGCCCGCGTGGGCGATGATTTAAACTGGACCTGCCCCTATACAGGACAAGAATTTTCTCTGGGCGACGTTGTTAACAACCGTTTGCAGATAGAGCACATCATTCCCCGT
>JAJFLT010000393.1 GCA_021772555.1 Opitutales bacterium
ACTTCATGGCCCCGCCACCACACTATCTTTTACTGAAAACATTGAGGAAGGGCTGAAAACCAATGGCGATTATATCCTCATCCGCCAAGCCATTTATAATTTATTGAGCAACGCGGTACGCTACAACCAGCCCAATGGAAAAGTTGAAATAAATCTTCGGAGTGAAGGTCCCAACGTCGTCCTTCGTATTGTCAACAGTGGGCCAGGTATTTCGCTTCGTAACCAGAGCAAGATTTTCCAGAGATTTTTCAGAGAAGACAGCTCCCGCAGTCGTCAGAAAGATGGTTTTGGCCTCGGATTGAGTCTCGCCCTGGAAATTGTCCGGGCTCATGGTGGCGTCTTGAAACTGGAAAAGTCCGATCTCGAGGAAACCGTATTTTATTTGCGGCTGACCAAGTCGACTCAGGTTGCTCAATAAACCGGGTTTTACCGATCCGCCTCGGGAGGCTTAGCTCTATCTTCCTCTTTATCCGTTTCAAAATGAGGGTTTATTGCCATTTCTTGAGCCCCCACCGACCGCCGCCAAGTCTTGAGTTTTTCGTAAAGACGCAAGCCCAATTCTTTTTTTTGCACAAACAAATTTTGTTGCTCCCCAATATCGTTAGCCAAATCGAACAGTTCCAACGCCCCTTCCGATTCGGGTCCTTCGATTATGCTTTTCTCAAACCATTCGATCAATTTGAAATCCCCTTCGCGAATCGCTCCACAAGGAGCAATTCCCTGGTGGTGGTAGTGAGGGTAATGCCAGTAAAGCGCATCGCGGTTTATTGGTTCGGTTTGCTTCAATAGGGGCAGAATACTAACGCCATCAATTTCAGGATCATCCGATTTGGCCTCGATGGAATCAAGCAAAGTGGGAAGAAAATCATTTCCGCAAACAGGTGTTCGACATACCGTTCCCGGTTTTACCGAACTTGGCCATCGAATGATTAATGGTACCCGGATTCCACCTTCATAAAGATCGGCCTTGGCGCCACGGAGCGGTTTCAGGGAATCGGTATCTCCCCACATTCCGTGGTCCGCCGTGAAAATCACCAGGGTGTTATCGGTTAAACCGAGGTTTTCCAGAGTTTCCATCAAGCGTCCGATATTATAGTCTAACGTTTCCACCATAGCGCCGAGGACGGGCCGGTTTTTATCGTCATCAGAATTCGATTTGGCGGCGTATTTTGCGATCGAATCGGGATGTTCCATTTCCGGCCGATGGATTGTATTGTGTTCTATGAAGCAGAGAAATCTTTTGTCTTTTTGGGCTTCCAGGAATTCAATCGCCCAATCCGTGATTTTCCTGGTGCTGTGAGCGTCCGACCTTGGATCGGCGTCCGGTTTCGGTTTTACGGACGTGGTGACGTACTCGAAACCCTGCGACCCCGGGTCCAGAATTCTGCCGGGTTGGTGCTTGTAGTCCGTGGCCAGATGCCATTTGCCGAAATGCCCCGTCACATAACCACTATCCCGTAAAGCATTGCCGATCGTGGTCTCCTCAATGGAGAGAAATTTTTGCCAATCAGGTGTCAGTAGTTTCGGATTATCCGGCTCGGATCCAGGAATGAAATTTGTCAAATGCAGCCGGGCTGGATATTTGCCGGTCATAACGCTGGCGCGGGAAGGCGAGCAGACCGGTCCAGTGCCGTAGGAATTGCTAAAAAACATTCCCTGCGAGGCCAAGCGATCCAAATTCGGAGTTTCATAAAAGGAATTGCCGTAGCAACCCAATTGGTGGATTCCCATATCGTCCACCATGACAAAAACAATGTTTGGTTTTTCTTTTAAATCGTTTGCCGTCATGCCTTGGTTTGTCATCATCATTTGGAAAATTCAATGGTTTCATAAAACCAGCGATTAAACCATTTCAAAACTCAAGAAATTTCCCCCTCCCCAATCTAAATTTATTTTTATATGACACTTAGGATACTCGATTACATCGTTGTACTGGTTTACCTCGTCGCTATTGCGGCCATTGGTCTCTATGTCTCCCGTGCCCAAAAATCGACGCGCAAATTTTTCATCGCGGATCGGAAGATACCCGCCTGGGCGGTTGCCTTTACCTTGATGGGCACGCTCATCGGTAGCGGCACGGTTGTCGGGCATCCGGGGACCGTTTTTAAGAAAGGAATGATTTTACTTCCGGGCATGCTGACCCTCCCAATCGTCTTCATTTTCGTGGCTTATTTTATCGTGCCTTTTTATCGAAGGGTCATCGGGATGAGCGCCTACGAGTATATCGGAAAACGGTTCGGTTTCGGTGGGCGGCTTTACACGTCATTCGGATTTCTGGCCGATCGCACTTTTGACCTCGGAATCACTTTGCTGACCACGGCAATCGCCATCAATGTAATGACCGGTTGGGACTTGCGAGCGGTGATTATAGGGGTAGGGGTTTTCACCATGATTTACACGGCAATTGGTGGCATAGAAGCCGTTGTTTGGACGGATGTGGTTCAGGGAATCGTGCTTATTGGAGGTGCTTTGCTGATTGTTTTGCGTCTGGTTTTTGCACCCGAAGTACCGCCGGGGGCGGTGATCGGAGAGGCCATACGGGGTGGAAAATTCAGTTTGGGTTCTCTCGAATTGTCCTGGCGGAGTCTTTTTGATGTCGAGGTGACAACAGCCTGGATTTACATTTTGGCATTTACTCTTAACTGGAGTCGGCGTTATGTCACCGATCAACACATGGTCCAGCGTTACCTGATCGCCAAAACTGACCGGGAAGCTTTTTGGGGAACTCTTTGGGGAGCTGTTTCCTGCTTACCGATCTTTATTATGTTTATGTTTATTGGAGCCTGTCTTTTTGGCTTTTATAGCCTGACCGGTCATACGCCTCCAGAAATAGGCGATAATATCGTACCACATTTCATCGTTAATTTTCTACCCACCGGCGTTGTGGGATTGATTCTGGCCGCAATATTGGCCGCCGCCATGTCAACCGTGAGTGGAGATTTGAATAGTGTGGCGACGGTCATAACGACGGACTATATGGCACCGTTTTTACCAAATTCCTCCGACCGGGCACGATTGATTTTCGGTCGGTCCATGGTGCTATTGGGTGGGATTCTGGCCAGCTTGGTGGCCATACTTCTCATCCCGAAAGAAGGTTCCGCCTCAATACTGGAGCGGGGTATCATTATCGCCGTGATTCTATCGGCGGGAACTCTGGGGTTGTTTTTACTCGGGTTTTTGACCCGCCGAGCCACTCGCCGCGGGGCCTATTGCGGCATTGCCGCCTGTTTGTTATTTACCGCCTGGGGGGTTCTTACCGGGCCGAAATTTCGCATGCTGGATCTCGGCGCTTTCAATTTTAACATGAACCCAATCCTCATAGGTGTTTTGGGGCATGTGGTCGTATTTGTGGTTGGATATACTGTCAGCATCATTTTTGGCGGCCACCGTCCCGACGACATCGATCATTTAATCTTCAGACGAATTCCCAAGTAGGCTTTGAATAATCATGGAAACCGGTGTAAGCCTGATTGCGGAAACATTTGAATACAAAGTATCGCACGAATATCGGATTTGCGCTGATGTCTACAGGCCAGCAAAATCGGAAGGTTCTGCTCCCGTTATTCTCTGGATTCATGGCGGTAGTTTTATCTCCGGATGCCGCAAAAAATTTTCCACCACACGAGAAAATCACCTGCGTGGTTTTCTCAGTGATGGATATACGGTTGTTGCAATTGATTACCGGCTCGCTCCCGAAACGACTTTACCTGGAATATGCCAGGATGTAATTGACGCCTATAACTGGATCACCAGCCAAGGGCCCGAGCTTTTCCAGGTCGATCCCGGCAATATTGCGGTTGTCGGTTATTCGGCGGGCGGATTTTTGGCGTTGCATTGCGGATATCGAGCTATTACCAAACCAAGAGCGATTGTGTCAGTATCTGGTTATGGAGACGTCCTTGGTGGATGGTCTAGCGAACCGTTTTTTTATGAAAATGACTACGCGGAACCAACATTTGCCGAAATCGAAAAATTTATCCGAACGACTGCAGTAACATCGAGCAAAGGTTGTGCGGCAGAACGTGCCCGGATTCGGGAATTTCTACGGCGCACTGGAACTTGGGCCGAAGGAGTTTGCGGGGTCGATCCGACAAAAGATCCTGAACGGTTCAAATCCATTAGTCCGCTCTACAATATTGCCCCCGATTACCCACCGACATTGCTTGTGCACGGAGAGGCGGACACCAACGTACCATTTCAACAATCGGTGAAATTGGCGAAAGAATTAAAACGGTACAGCATCAGTTACAAATTGATTTCCATACCTCATGGAGTGCACGGTTTTGAAACAAAAATGGCAGCCGATCCAAATGTGAAGGAATCGTTTAAAGAAATTTTGAATTTCCTTAAAAAATACCTGCAAACAGATGGTAAAATTTCCTCTTCAAAAAAATTTACCCATCCAGGAAAGTATTGAGGCAAAGACATTTAATACCATCATCACCCGTCTGAATATCGTAGCCTTGTCCAGCCGGAATAAAAACAAGGTCTCCATGCCTCAATTCCCGTGA
>JAJFLT010000394.1 GCA_021772555.1 Opitutales bacterium
TTAAAACGTGTTTAGGATAAGCGAATCGATGGTGGCAAAAGGAATTCAATACACGGGCCAAAGGTTTTTCCGCAGACACTTTCAGGGTAGCATCATCGATTTTTTCCATTTTCATGGGCTTGCCGTCCACCAGCCATATGCTGGGAAAGAGTGGCATTGTCCGCGCCTCTTCATCGAAGACCATGTCATAGTACCAGAAGAGAATGTCATCGACCGTAAAGGAAACACCGTCCGACCATTTAACGCCCCTGCGTATTCTAACGGTCAATTCCCTGCCGTCGCTGGAAAATGCGTAACTTTCCGCTAGATTGAGTTGGAACTTTTCCGGCAGATGGTTCTCGTAACGGAAAAGCCCATCGTTGAGCGATTTGTTGACCCCTTCCTCTTCGATTATTTCCGTGGCTATCAATCTTCGAAGGGTACCCCCATAGGAGCCTATTTCATCCGCCGGAGCCACAACTAGTGGATTCTCCGGCAGCCTGTCGTTAACGGTCGGCAGTTTTCCATTCTTCACCAGTTCCGCCAACATGGGAGCTTCCCCAAAGGAACGGTTGGCCAAAATTGCCGGGTCGATATTTTCGGGGCGCGATTTCTCCGGTTCCGCTTGGCTAAGGGCACTCCTATCTTGAGGCGCTGATACTCCAACTTTATCCCCCTTCATGCAACTGATCTCGATTAGTGCCGAGATCGTAATAACTATGAAGACGCCCCAAGTTTTGAAAAAAGAATGACCGTGTAGGGAAGTGCCGCAGCCTGTTTTACGCCAATCGGTTTTTACAATGGAATGGCAAGAAGGGCGACTAATAAATTCTCCGTCATGGGCTTGGCGATCTTTCTCAATTATTAGCATTCCATGTCTATTGAACTTGCGCTCATTCAATCGGGGTTGCATATCATTGTCGAGTTCACATGTATTTGTTTTTGCATTTAAAAGTTTATCTCCAATTATAAACTTTCTTCGCCACAGCTTCCATGACTGTCATGTGTATCTGAATTTGCTCACACGAATATTGAGGATGAGATTTTATGAATTCTGCTCTCTGCCCACAACTTAGTCTGATCGCACTTATGGGCATTTGTTTGTCCGGTTTTGGGGATTCACCGATAGCGCAAACGAATTCTATTGGCATGAATATGGTTCGGCTGGAGGCGGGGTCTTTTCAGATGGGCGCAAGAATGTCGGGTCAAACCGACCGGTTTTCGTTTCCTTTTAGCAGGTCCGATGACCTGGTCGATGTACCACCTGACTGGGATGAGTTTCCCCGCCATAAAGTTTCTATCAGCAAACCGTTTTTCATTTCTCGGACCGAAGTCACGGAAGAGCAATACCGGAAATTCAAGCCTGATTATAGAGGCTCGGAAACTTATGGGCCTTACGCAACGGGTATAAGCTGGTATGAGGCCTTGGCTTTTTGCCGGTGGTTGAGCGAAAAGGAGGGCAAGCCCTACCGGCTGCCGACGGAGGCGGAATGGGAGTATGCCTGCCGGGCGGGAACCGATACACCGTTTTCTTCGGGCGACCAGCCGCCTGAACCGGGTTCGCCCAATCCTTGGGATTTGCTTAACATGCACTCTGGCGTTCTGGAATGGTGTCTGGATTGGCACGGGCTTTATCCGCACGAGGACCAGGTCGATCCGGTGGGATCTGCCGATGGGTTCACCCGGGTTGTCCGAGGCGGTCCATTGGACCGTAAAGACCGAATGCTGTTCCGGTTGAGTTCTTACTATAGACGCTCTACCAATCGCGCCGGGATAGCGCCGGGATTTGGGCAAATTTCCTCGGGGGACGACAAAAATGGGGCGTCTGAAGAAAACTCTCAAGTTGGGGACGATGATTATTATCCCGGATTGATGGGGATAATGTACAGCAACCCTTATTTAATACACCTCTCGGACCTTTGGCCTGCCAAAGTTATCAATTCCGATCGAATGAATTGGCCAGCACTCAATGACTGGTCAGTTGTCTGGAGAGGTTTTATCGAAGCTCCCATAACGGGTTCAATTGATTTTTCTGTCGAAACAAACAAGGATTTTCGGCTGGAAATCGACGACCAGGTCGTGATTGACGGTTGGCTAAATGGTACAGATATCAAGGGCGCTATTGAATTGGAAAAAGGCCGGAAATATCCATTAAAAGTCTCCTTTTCCACAGCCAAACCGAACTCCTTTCTGCACTTGTTGTGGAGTTATTCGGGGCAGAAGAAAGTAATAGTTCCTGCAACCGCGTTTTTGCATACCAAGCCGGGTGAGCGTTTAGCCAGGGAGGAAGTTTTGAATGCGAAAAGACCGAGGGAAAACCCGGTTGGTTTTCGTGTTGTGCAGGCTTCCATGCCAACCACGCAGCCACTTCGTTATGAAGCGCCATTTGTCAGGCAGGGGGTTCGTCAATATGTCCCTGAGGTAAAGAAAGGCCCTCGATCGGACCAACCTTATTTTCGGAAGCGGATGATGCTGCCTATACCTCTGGAAAATAGTTCGAGGGAAGTAATCGATGCTGCGGGATTTCATCCTTCTTTTCGCGGGCATAACCACAGTCCGGCGCTGGAGGTGTGTTCGAACGGAGACCTGTTGCTGGTTATATTTACTTCCTACGATGAGTATGAACCCGGCATGTCCCTGATGGCAGCCCGTTTGAGGTATGGACAGGAAGAGTGGGATATGCCTTCTCCCCTAATGAATTTTCCCGATGTCAGCGTTGTTTCTCCTCTTCTCTGGAACGAGGGGGAAAAACTTCTTTTTTTCTGGGGCAGCCCGCAACTCGATGGCGGCTTTCCTTTTCAATGGACGACTTCTTACGACAACGCCGCTTCCTTTGAGGAAGTTAAATTTCCTGTTTTTCATGGTCCCGTATTACCGCATTCGCGCCAACCGATAAATTCAGCTTTTCGCGGATTGGATGGCACTATCTATGTCGCCAGCGATGGTGAAGGGGGCACCTCCGTTCTCTGGGCCAGCCGTGATGAGGGTCAGACATGGCACGACACCGAGGGGCGTAGCGGGGGACGTCATACCACCTTTGTGCAACTGAAAAATGGCGATATTTTGGGCATGGGCGGCAAAAACACCAATATTGACGGTTTCATGCCAAAATCGATCTCCGCCGATGGAGGAAAAACTTGGGAAGTCAGCAGAACACCGTTTTCGGCGTTGGCCTCGAACCAACGGCCCACCATCATCCGTTTGCAAAGCGGACGGCTTTTCTTTGCTTCGGATTTTCAAAAAAGGAGAGGGGGGCAACCTGAGGGAATTACGCAGAAGGGCGCTTTTGCGGCTCTTTCCGAGGATGAAGGGGAAACCTGGAAGGTTAAAAAAATTCCGGGAACACTGCCGCATGAAGTCGACGACCCATCGTGGGGCGGGACTTTGGGTTATGCGGTGGCCCGTCAAGCTCCCAACGGGATTATCCATTTAATTACCACCATGAATCAACCCAGCTTGCACTTCGCCATGAACGAAGCCTGGATATTATCGGAGGAGAAATCTGACACCGAAAAAGACTCGGCGAATCCTGAAGTTGGAAAGGTGAAAAGATATGCGGAACATTATTCCAACGGAAAAACACGCATTGAAGGTGGCGCAGGCTTCGCCGAGGATGGCCGTTATCTAATGGATGGCGTAGAGACCTGGTGGCATGCCAACGGTCGGAAAAAGTGGGAGGTGACTTTTCGTAATGGCCGAAAGACGGATCAAGAATCGTATTGGAATTTGGAGGGAAAACTGGTTTGGCAGTGGGATTACAAAACCGGCGGATCCTCTCAATGGACCTGGACCCAATGGTGGCCTAACGGACAATTGAAATCGCAATCGGAATGGAAAAATGGAAAATGCGAAGGCGTGGCCAAAACCTGGGATTACAGCGGGAAGCTCATAAGCGAAGTCAAATTTTCCGACGGCAAACCAATCGGCTGATGGAGATAGGTGTCAGGTTTCAGGAAATAATATCGAATCCTGACACCTGAACACTCTATTTTCAGGGAGAGTATTCATCTGCCCCGACATCGACTTTCAGGGCTATTCCACCGTTTATGGGGCGTCGCTCGGAATCCATGTCTTTTTTCGCGGCAATGTCGTTATGTCCGGCATCGATACAGGGGGAGCCAGCTTTAAGGTGATAGGTTGGCATTATTTCAAATTCAGCGATGCTGGAATAACCCGATCTTGAAAAATCTCCCCAAACGTTGATATATTCAGCATCATTAGAGGCGATGACGCCCCATTTTTCTCCAATTCGGATAACGCGGCCTGAGTAATCTTCACTTAAAGGGTCGGTGTGGGCGTTGGAGTGTTTCAGACTGGTGACGAAATGTTTGCCGTTAAATCCAGTCACCACCGCTTCGCCTTTTTTTCCGTTATCTACAAATTGCGGATCCCCGATAAAATTGCCTTCTCCTTCATAACCCCTGGTAAAATTGTTATAGGTGAACTCGACCTCTGTTTCTATTTCAATGAAGCCTTGAATGATGTTGTTCCGATACACCCCGGGGACTAGGCCTTCCTTCGTTTCCGTGTGGTAGAGACCGTCGGTGACCGTGTTGTTTACGAGCAGGATGTCCGAGCGTTGCAAGTAAACATGGCCAACATTTTCAGCGATGACATTGTTCTTCAATTCTGCCCGGCTCTCCATGGTTATACGCATGGAGCCTGAATTATGGGACCCATTATCGTTGCCCATGATTACATTGTTGAGGATACGTACCAGAAAATCTTCCTTCGGCGGAGGCGTATCGAGCGGAGTTCCATAATGGTGCTTTTGTCCACCGACAAAGATACCCCCGCCGTCATCGGCGCCAATGTTGCCAACGATGATATTGCCGGCGATGACCGGAGAAGACCACAGGGCAATAAAAATCCCGCCAACATCATTGCTATTTAAGGATTCGTTATTGCTGATTACGTTGCCCACAATTTTCGGGTGAGACCAATCGTAAACGGAAATAGCGCCCCCCTCCGCGCTGCGCGCAAAATCTATGAGCCCGGTTACATTATTGTAAAATACATTGTGACCAATGGTTGGAGAGGAATGGTCGTCGCAGGTAACTCCGGCTCCTCGCCCGATCTCCGTCCGGTTTCCAGTGAAAATATTGTTACTGATGTTGGGCGAAGCGTTGTTTATGCACATGATGGCTCCGCCGTCGTTGGCTACCTCATGCCATTTGGGCGGGTTCCAATCGACGGGGGCGTAGGTCATGTTGTCTATAAAAACATTATTTGTGATACCGGGAGACGAGTTTTCGCACAAAATCCCCGCTCCTTTTCCCTGCACCCTCCCTCGCTTGATGATAAAACCGTCCAGTTTCGCATGATCCGCTCCCATAACGACCCGGCGTTTCAGGGCACCATCGAGAACGGTGGGATTTTTAAATATATCACGACTCCAATTGGACATATGGTAACCCCCATACAGATCCACGTACGGTTGAAGGGCCAGTGTTTCCCCGGAATATTTTCCTCCGGCCACGAGAATGGCATATCGCTTATCGGGACCGGCATCCGTTATATAAGTAAGGGCATGGGAAATTGTCGCGGACGGTCTGGCGGAACTACCATCACAATCAGCATCCGACCCGGTTTTGGCGGAAACATGGCTG
>JAJFLT010000395.1 GCA_021772555.1 Opitutales bacterium
ATTTCCACCTGTGGTCCATGGACGCGGTAATTCTTGAAATCCGGCACGCTCCTTGAACGGATTTGCACACCAGAGTTGAGATCGTGATCCAGTTTTACTTCAAACTTCAACTCGAAATCACCATATTCTTGCAGTGAGCATAAAAACGAATTCGGGCTTCCCTCCGAAGTTTTTCCTACAATCGACCCACTCTCCACGCGGTAGGTGGCCGTACCATTGCGCTGAACCCAACCCTCCAGATTTTTTCCGTTGAAAAGTGAAATCCATTGTCGTTCTTTATCTCCATTACCACCGCCAAAAACGACTGATAAGGCACAGGTTAACGAAATGAGGGCGATGTGTAATATGAGATTTTTCATGATCTTTTATATGCAGTTACGATTCTCAATATATCAGATAATCCTCGAAAAGCCTCTTTGAAAAAACGAACTCTTCCGCCCTGTGAATATTTCCATCGCACCGGAATTTCGTCAATTCTATATCCCAGCCGACGAGCGACGAAGAGGAACTCCAGATCAAACCCGCTGTTCACATTGTAACCGGTTCCGGGGCGCAATGAGTCGGTCCGGTAAATCCGCATTTTACCAAGAATCCGGAGGGCCACCTCTCGATTGAAAGCTTTGAATCCGCACTGGGTGTCGGACAGATCGAGGTTAAGCAGAATTTTTCGGACGAGCACGTGCCCGCAGCTAAGAATGTGACGGTGCAGAGGGGCTCCCGGACGGTTTTTACCGCGGCTTCCGATGGCAATGTTCGCCCCTTGGCTGATGGCGTCCAGTAATTTTGCGGCCTCCGCCAGAGGCGTATCCAGATCCATGTCGGTAAACAAAACTACTTCCCCCTGAGCCTCCTTAATTCCCGCAATTATAGCCCCCGCCTTACCGCTATGAGGAATGTTGACAACCCGGTCTGCAACCCGGGAAGCCAATGCCTCCGTCTGATCTTCGCTTCCATCACTCACAACGATCAATTCGGATTCCTGAATATTCTCCTGCAGCCAGTTGGCAACCAGCGAGAGATTTCCGTTGGCAATGGCGGATTCCTCGTTGAAAGCGGGAATGACTATGGATAAGCTTGGCACCGATTCGACTGACTGCTTGCAGTGTGCACCATTTCTAATCGCTATCCAACAGGAAAAGCTCTACAACATCGACGGTTTAACCGTAATGAAATCCAGCTCCAAATACGTAATGGCAATCCTCCTCGTGGAGTTCATCCTCGCTCTGGGAATCCGCACTTATTCTCTGGATGCACGGCCGATGCATGCCGATGAAGCGGTGCAGGCCATCAAGTTCGGGCAGCTTCTTGAAACAGGCCGTTACGAATATGACCCCAGGCATTTTCATGGTCCCACTCTATATTATTTAACCTTGCCCATTGCCTGGTTACGGGGTCAGGAGAATCTGGCCCAAATCGACGAAATTACGGTGCGCCTGATTTCTGTCCTCTTTGGATCTGCTTTAATTTTGTCTTTGTTCTGGCTGCGGGACGGTCTGGGTCCGATTGGGACGGTTTTGACCGGCGCCATTTTTGCTTTTTCCCCGGCCATGGTTTATTACAGCCGGTATTTTATACAAGAACCGTTATTGATAACATTTACCTGCGGCGCTCTGGCTTGCGGTTGGCGTTGTTTCCGGAATCCAAAAATAATTTGGGCAGTGACAACGGGAGTTTTCATGGGCCTTATGCACGCCACCAAAGAATCAAGCCTGATCAGCCTGGTCGGTTTTGGAGCGGCCCTCACGATCTGCGGGATAACCGCCAAGTGGACGCTAAAAGTGGAACGTCCATACACCGATGGCCCGGATATACACCGGACTGTCCGCCTGGGGCTTGTCACTTTGATTTCGGCAGCGCTTGTTTCAGCCACATTTCATTCTTCCTTTTTTACAAATTTTTCCGGTATCGGGGACGCCATCATTTCTCCCTTTGTTTACTCCCTGGAATCGGGCCACGAGAAACCCTTTCATTATTACATTGCTCTTTTGGCCGGGCTTGAAGGTGACCTAGGAATTCCGACCAGCGAGGCAGGTATTGTCCTATTTGCCTCAATCGCCGCATTCATCAGTTTTCGTGAGAATTGGTTAACTACACCCGCTGGAAAACTGCGGCGCTTTCTTGTCATTTTCACGCTAACTTTGCTTATCATCTATTCCCTTTTATCTTACAAGACACCGTGGCTGGTTCTCAGTGTGTTGTTGGGTTTGGCGCTGATTGCCGGCTCAGGTTTACAGGCCCTCTGTGACGGCTGCCGTAAAACACTGCCGCGTTTGGGTATTTCCGCTCTCTTATTGATTGCGTTAGCGCTCCTTCTGCGCGGTATGCAATTAACGAATTTCCACTATTATGCTGATGCCCGCAATCCCTACGCATATGTTCATCCCAACACCGATGTTCATAAAATAGAGGACAGGATAAATGAGTTGGCCGAATTGTCGCCGCATGGCCGAAATTTACAGATCAAGGTCATCAGTGAAGAATACTGGCCCCTACCCTGGTATCTGCGCCGGTTTGAAAATGTCGGTTACTGGAACGAAATGCCGGACGAACCTGATGCTTCCGTTATCATAGTATCGGCGAATCTACAGGATAATATGGAAGCAAAGATATCCCAAAAATACCAGGTAGAATACCGTGGGTTGCGGCCCGGAGTCATCCTCCTTATTTACATCGAAGAAAAACTCTGGGGCCGCTATATCGAGAAAATTGATGAAGAGTCATGACTTCGCAAAATACCGCTGAATTCCATCGCTTTGCCCACGAAGCCATGGCCACCACCTTTGAAATATTGGTCGATGCGGATGACTCCGGCTACGCCGGGCAGGCCGCCGGGGAAGCTTTTCGGGAACTCGACCGTTTGGAGGCAAAGCTCAGCCGATTTGATGAATCCAGCGACGTTTCACAGATCAATCGTGCAAAAGCGGGTACGCCTGTAATCGTCAGTTACGATACATTTGCCTGCTTAAAACTCGCCTTATGGGTCAGCCAGGAAACAAACGGGGTTTTCGACATCACCGTTCCAAATGGCGGTTTTAACCATATCAATCTTAATGAAAAAACATTGACGGTGATTCTGTGCCACCCGGGATTGAGCATTGACTTGGGAGGTATCGGCAAAGGTTACGCCCTCGATTGTATGGCTGGAATCCTGGATCAGTGGGAGGTCAAACGTTCTTTGCTTTTGGCTGGGGGCAGCACGGCGCTGGCGCTGGACCCGCCAAACGGTGAAGAGGGTTGGGTCCTTCAATTTGGCGACGGTAATAATTTGCGGCAATTGACGCTCTATCAAAATTCCTTCAGTGGCTCGGGATTAGCGGTCAAAGGCGAACACATCGTGGACCCACGGTCGGGAAATCCGGTGAAGGCACAAAAAAAAGCCTGGGCGCTGGCTCCTACGGCGGCGCTTTCCGATGCCCTTTCCACGGCATTCATGATTCTGGATGGTCCAGATATCGATTCATTTTGTGAAAACCACGATGGAATTGGATGGGCTTTGGAATTACCGGACAAGCGCGACGTTATCACTGCAACCTCAAGGCTGCCATCACCCTAACCGTCCTCGCCGTCGATTTTATTTTGCTCCTCAAGGGAAACCGGACGGTAGCCACCTTTGGCGCGAAAATGTAGAATCATTGCGATAAAGCAAATGCACATGATGACGGGTAAAATAGAAACCTTGGCCAGGGTTGCCTGATTATTTTGTTTGCGCACTTCTTCGATGACATACTTTGCCTCCTCCGATGATTCCTGGACAATTCTTTTGTCAATGGCCCGATAGGTCATGCCGAATTTTTGCTGGGGAGGCCCCGTTACCTTGGCGTGAATGGCGGCATCAGCTTGGTATAAACGCAACTCCAGTTCATTATCCTGAAGCGCTCCCAAAAATGGATTACCCAAAACTCCGACTGCGATCATGCCGACCCCGGCAATGGCGTTGAGGGTCAAAGCGCCGCCTTTGGGGAACTGTTCCGATACAACTCCCAATGTGGTGGGCCAGAAAAAAGACTTGCCTACTCCATAAACTGTGGCCGCCAGAAAGATCATGAACGCACCGGTCGAGGCCGAGAGCCAGAATAGCCCAATGGAGGCGATGGCGGAACAGGCCGCCAGCAAACCCAGCGGTGATATATAATGGACGATCGGTCCGGCAAAAAATCTCAAAATAAACATGATGAGAGAGGTGTAAACAAGAACCCAGTTTCCGGCGTTGCTGCCGAACTTTTCCAGGACCGGTGTCATGAGCGCCGCGATCCAACTGTCAGTGCCCAATTCCGTGGTGGCCAGTAACACCATAACGCAGAGCAAAAAGACAAAAAGCGGACGCCCGAAACTTCTATAAAAAACGGCGAACAAAACCGTTGGGACTAAAGTGATGATCAATTTCACGCCACCGTGCAACCCCATCCCGAATACCTGCAGGATTTCATCAAAGGCATAGGCGATAAAAAAGCAGCATATGAGGCAGCCAGCCCAGCCAAATTCCTTCAACATATCCCGGTAAGAAACCCCCGCCGCCACTCGCTCCTGAGTTGGAAATTTTACCGTCAAGAGCATGATGCCGTAAATGATCGCGGGAAGTAGAAAAAGGCCGATTTTCAGTCGCCAGGCCCAATCCGCTTCGATGCCGCTCATGCCGATGGCAAGAATGCCGCCGAGAACAAGCCCACCCGGCCAACCCGCATGGAGAATATTCAAGTAGTGTGTTTTGTTCTTGGGGAAGAGGGTTGTCGTAGCCGGATTAATGGTCGCTTCCACCGCGCCGTTGGCCAAAGCGAAAAGCAAAGTGCCCACATAAAGACCCGTATAGTTGACGGCCGTTATGGTAATGATGGCTGATGCCATGTGGCCCACCCAGGCAATCGCCATGGTGCGCCCGTAACCCAATCGGTCGATGACCAGGCTGAAAAAAATAATGCTGAGGGCAAATGGAAACAAACCGGCACCCTGCAGAGAGCCTAATTGCGACTCAGATAAATTAAATCGCACTCCCCACTCACCAATTAAAAAAGCTCTAACGATAAACCCAAACGACGTAGTGGTCAATGCGACGATGCAACTTGCGAACAACCAGGACTCTTTTTTCATATCATAAAAGTATTCTCGATAGTATGGTTCCGACCACGGGGCACATGCTGCTTATTTGATAACACTAGTCAATACCACGTCTGGAATAACAACAAAGGTCTCCGGCAATTCAGTAGAGACGTTTCTTAACAAACACCCTCGTTATTAAAACCGTCCGTCTCTGCGCTCGAAGCCGGTGGGCTTGCCATGCGTACTACCACCCTTGATCAACCACGCCGCTGTCCATTCGACCATAGTTTGCAGAGAAATGGAAGGTTTGTCGAAAAGTTCATGCGAACGGGATGCGTTGCTCAACCAGGCGGTGGGCGACGGTTCTCCGATGAAGTGAGGCTCGGTTCCGAAAAGTTTTCCAAATTGCTTTGCCAAGGCGCGGATACTGACGATTTCCGGTCCCGTTATATTTATGGGCACAGCGGGTGTCTGCGCGATTTCGAGTGTTTGCACAATCTGGTTTAAGGCATCGTTTTGCCATATCAGGTTGACATGGCTCATTGTTAGATCGATGGGATTGCCACTCATCACCTTTTCTCCTACATCGATCAGGACACCGTATCGGAATTCCACTGAATAGTTCAGGCGGATGAGTGCCACCGGAGTACCCGATTCGGCGGAAACTGCCTCAAAACGCTTTTCCCGTTCCAGACAGGAGATGGCATACTCTCCGACGGGTTCAGTAGGTGAACCTTCATGCGAACCGCCGCTTTCCGGTGTCATATAGGAATACACGCAACCGGTAGAAAAGGCGACGATCTTCGCGTTGCGGAAACGTGAAGCCATTCGGGCGGCCACCTCAATATTGATCTCACGCAGTAATTCGGGATTTTCACCGGTGCCGAATTTGGCGCCAACCAGGTAAAACACAGTGGGACAATGCGGAAGTGAATCCGTGAATGAGGAATCCCGAAAATCACCTGCCAGCGTTTTAACCCCATGCTCCTCATAAGATTCCCTGCTGTTGAGGCTAAGGAAACGAGAAGCAGCCCAAATGCGGTTGCCCTGCCCCAAATCCCGCACCGCGCGCCGCAATAGAAGGCAAAGGTGAAGCCCCATCTTTCCTCCCGCCCCCAAAACGAGAATATCGCCTTTCAGTTTTCGTAATGTATTTAAAGCTCCTTCCTGCGGAGTGGAGAGAAACCAATCGATTTCTTCCATCGGGCACGGGAGCGTTAGTGGTATTGAGGCATCCATTACAAATAATTATTTTAACCTGCCGAGGAATGTCGGGTAAAGTATTTCAGCAAACAATCTTTACTGAGTTCCATGGAAAACTTTTAACCCTTCACAGATTCAACGTTAGGAGAGTTGTGAATAAGCGTCCCTCCTTCCCTCATGCCGGCAATAATGGCCGGATGGTCAAACAGCGACCTGTGAAAAACCACGATCAGATCCGGCGGTTCGATCGGCCTGACAGTTCGCATGAGCTTTTTTGAATTTGAATGACAGAGACGAACGAAAGAGCGCACCACGGAATTATTTTTCCCGACCTGCTGGAGGAGAAGGGAATTTTTTCTTTCATAATATTTTTTGCCTTCAATGGGCGCCTCCCGATGGTTGAGTAAGAAATAATACATGCGTGACAGCTCCAAAGCCGTAAAAGCCTTCCAAGTGCACTTTATGGGCCATCACAACGCGGTGGCAGGCAAACCCGATTTAACTACAATCAGTTGCCTACCAATGTCAATTTTTGGCAAGTGATTGCTACCAAAAAAACCCTTTAATACATGGGTCGGTTGTTTGACTTGTAATCTTTCAGGACCGCCCGGGCCTCGTCCACGAGAACATATTGCAAGACCTCAATTTGACGTTTTTCCAATTCTTCCACCCAGTTGGCAGGCTTGGGGCCTTCATCAAATCCAATCTCCTCGGCGGCGCTTGCCGGCGCCCCACAAACCAATCTTCGCAATCCCGCCCAGGGAACGGCTCCAAAGCATTGGGCGCAGGGCTCGGAACTGGTAACCAATTCATATTTCCCCGAACCGGAGGAGCTTAGGTCATAGGTATTCAAGATTTTCTGGGCAACCATGATGGCCATCATTTCGGCATGTGCCACCGAACATGTGCAGGGTACCACGAGGTTTACCCCAGGGGCCAGCAATTGCCCGGTTTCCATATCGAATATGGCAGCCCCGAAGGGCCCCCCGCCTCTTTTTGAGTTTTCCTTAGCGAGGTGAATTACCAGTTTCATTTTTTGCTCAGAAGTCAGGTAAAAACTCTTTCTTCCGGAAAAAACACTATTTACCCAGGCAGGCAATTCAAGTGAGACAATAGGAAATTTCATCAGATCAATCAAAAAAGGGTCGAGGGGAGCCAGGATTGGGGTAAATCAATCGAAAAATATATAAGCCGCGACACTAGGATTTTTTCCAATTTCCGGCAATATTTAAAATCGCGAACAAATTGTTGATAGATTTCTAATCGCTTTCAACCAACGGCTTTCTATGGGGCGCAGAGCGCGAAATTTATTAACGCTTCCCGGCAATCTCGATCGATGTTCGGGCAATTTTCTTCTCCAGGTGTGCCGGATAAGGCTGCAAACCGGGTTTGATATCGTCCGGAAGACCATCAAACATCCACACTATCCCTAAAAGCATGACCGCCGTAAAGTGATCAAATAAATCGTTTCCATGAGAAGGAATTCCGGAGGCCAGATTCAAGAGACTGCCACGGCAAAGTAAATACAAATGGGTATCGTCCAGATCGATCCGTTCGATATTTTGCTTCATGGACCGATACGGATGCAGGTAAAGCCAGTCAATATCGATTTCCCGGTCGAAATGACCCGCATTGCAAAAGATGGCTCCGGGCCGGGCTTTGGATAAATCATCTCCCTTAATAACCCTTTCACGGCCGGTCGCGGTGACGACAATTTCGCAGCGCTTAATGCCCTCGGTCAAACCTACCGCTTCACATCCGTGAAAACGCGACTCCAGTTGCCGAACCGGATCCAACTCGGCAACAAACACACTGGCACCCAGACGCCGGGCTCTCTCAGCGATCCCCTTGCCGACCGGGCCATAACCCACCACAAGGATTCGTCGGCCAAAAAGGGATAATCCTGTGACCTGGCAAAAGACCGGCCAGAGCCGGTCCGCAACCTCAAACCGGTTCTCGATCCGGTCCTTCAATGGGATGCTGTTCCAATCGAAAACCGGAAACGGCATCCGGTGAATCTGCAAACGGTTCAACCCCGATCGGGTGGCCTCCAGCGCGCCGACTATTGGTGGATTTTTATCCATATAGGCTTCGCTCAGCTCCCCTCCGCCCACGCACAGGTAATCGGCTTCGAATGCGCGCATTTGTTGCAGGTTATCGGCATAATCCGCATCGGACATGCCCCTCCAGCCGAGAACATGGATTCCCCGTTTGACCAGATAAGCGGCCACCGCGTCATCGGTGCTGTTGGCGTTGCAGGCGCCGACGGCGATTTCCGCCCCGCAATCCTTCAAGGCCAAAAGCATTGGTAGGATGTTCGGTGTTATGTGCATCCAGTAGGCCAGTTTTTTCCCACTGAAATCGCGATTTTTCAAATTCTCACAAAAATGAGTTGTCACCGGCATAGTATACCGCTGCCAGGCAAGCTCATCTTCGCTGTAGGCGGATTCGAGGGAGGGATCTTTGATTTTTGAATCCACTTTGCTGCTTAAAATGTATTAATCGATGATGGATTGATAAACCATGACCCGCATTTTGGGGTAGATATCCAGGTGAAAGTTGGGGAAAACCTGCGACATCATAATACCGATGAGTTCCTCTTTTGGATCCACCC
>JAJFLT010000396.1 GCA_021772555.1 Opitutales bacterium
TAGCCGCCGCTCATTGGCTGGGCCGCGGCCGAATCAGGCATTTCGACTTTGGGATGGATTTTGTTTGCCATTCTGCTTTTCTGGCAAATTCCGCATTTCATGGCCCTGGCCTGGACTTATCGTGACGATTACGCCCAGGCCGGTTTCCCCATGGGTTCGGTTGTCGATCCGTCGGGCCGCAGGATTGCTCGCCAGTCATTTCTTTTCACCGTGATGCTCGTGGCCAGCAGCCTGATGCCGGCATTTCTCGGATTCACGACAATTTTCTACACCTCCCTGGCTACCGTGCTCGGATTTTGGTTTCTATTTGCGGCCACGCGCTTTCTTCTTGCCATAGACCGCCAAGGCGCCGCCAGAAAACTGTTTTTAACCTCTATCGCCTACCTTCCCATTCTCCTGGGAGGCCTCGTCTTTGACCGGCTTTTATTGGTTTAGAGTCTCTCCCTGAAAACAAGATTGAAAACCGGTAGGCTACCCTTTAAGGTTGCCGATTAGATTTTCCAAAGAAAACACCGACCGATTTCGATTGCCCGATGGTGTAATGGTAGCACGGCGGATTCTGATTCCGTCTGTCAAGGTTCGAGTCCTTGTCGGGCAGCCAATATATTTATGGTAAGTTTTAGTGGCTAAACTAATTCCCGCTTAGCACTCTTACTCAAATATTTCTCCAGAATGGCAAAAAGGTCATCGCTGATTATTGGTTTGGCTAGATGATCCGTACAGCCAGCGGCAAATTGTTTTTCCATCGACTCTTTGCCGGTATTCGCGGTCAAAGCTATAATCGGTATTTCGGAAAATTCGGGGATGCCCCTAAGTTTTTCGGTTGCTTCGAGCCCTCCCATTACCGGCATTCGCATATCCATAAGGATTAACTCCGGTCGGTGTTTGCGGGCCACTTCGATCGCCAATTGCCCATTGCGGGCTACGGCCACTTCATGATCATGAGAACTGAGCATATCCTGGATCATGGTCAAAAGCATCTCGTTATCCTCCACTACAAGAATTCGTCTTTCCCGCAATGTAGCAGTGTCATTGTGCTCATTTTTGGGATCGGAGGTCGCAGCCAGAACGGGTTTCTTTTCCAGACCCGGCAAAGTAAACCAAAAAGTGCTGCCGACACCAGGAGTGCTTTGCACCCCAATATTTCCGTTATGCAATTCCACCAACCGCCGTGTCAAAGCCAGACCGATGCCGGTTCCGCCCATCGATTCGTCCCGTACGGAGTCAACTTGATGAAATTCGGAGAAAATCTTATCGAGTTCTTCAGATGGGATTCCAACACCATTATCGCGCACTGAAATCCGCACGTCCGAGTCGCCCTCTCTCTTCGCCAGAATATCGATTCGACCCATTTCAGGTGTGTATTTGATCGCGTTGGACAACAGGTTCAACAGGATCTGCCGACATTTACGGACATCGCCCCAAATCATTTCCAACGAAGGCCCGACCGAAGTATTTACTTGCAGCTTTTTTGTTTTGAATTGCGTGTCCAATAGTGAAACCGTGGCATCGATCAAACCCTTGAAGGGAAACAATTCCAAATCGGTATCCATTTCCCCGGCGTCGATTTTGGAAATATCTAGCAGATCGTTGATTAGGCTGAGCAGGTGTTTTCCGCTTTCATCGATTTTCTCCACATAGAGGTTTTGTTTCGCATTCAAGAAGCCTGAAATCTGCGCTAAAAGTAAATCAGAGAACCCGATGATGGAACTGAGCGGAGTGCGCAGCTCGTGACTCATATGGGACAGGAACTGACTTTTGGCCTTGTTGGATTCCTCGGCCGCCTCCTTCGCGATCCGTAAATTTTCGGATATTTTCGACAATCGATGAGCTTCTTCAGCAGCCTCCTTGCCTACCCGTAGTTTCTGCTCGATTCGTTTAAGTTCGGTAATATCATAGTCTGAAATCAATACCTTTGCCCAAGTCTCCTCATACCCGGGAACAATGACCAGTAGTACCTCCTTGTGAACTTCGCTTCCATCAATAGCTTGGGAAAACATCTCACTTTTAAAGGTGGTCCGCCCCTCGCATAGAGCAATCAACTCTTCTTTAAAAACCTCCATGGATTTCGCTGTAAAAATACCCCCCAGCTCACGGAAGAGTGCTTCTTTGGATTCTGCTTTGTAAAGCCTCAGGGTAGCCTGATTGATATCGATGATTTTGACATGGGAGAGGCAATGCCCGATCGCTTCGGGATGCTCATTAAAATAAATTCGGAAGTCGGAAACGCCTTCCTCGCGTAATCCGTCGATGATAATTTTAACATTCGAGAAATCTTCCTCCCAGACCGAATTCGGGGAATTTTCGAACAAGGTACGGTAGCGGGACTCATTCTGCCTGAGGTTTTTCTCCTTCTCTTGGCGTGCCAAAATTTCCTTTGCCAACTTGGTATTGACTTCAACCAATTGGACCCGTTTGCGGCGCAATACGATATTGATAGTTACAAGGGCAACCACCGCGACGACAACGCCCAGGCCAAGCAACCGAAACCACCAGGTGGCCCAATACGCGGGTGTGATGTGCAGATTCAACGAAACGCCTTTTTCGTTCCATATTCCGTCGTTATTCGATCCCCGAATACGAAGCACATAGTCTCCAGGATCGAGGTTGGAGTAACTCACTTGTCTCTCGATGCCGATATTAATCCAAACGGGATCAAATCCTTCCAGTTTATAAGCATACTGGTTCATCTCCGGGTTTACATAATCGAGGGCTGCAAACTCGAAGGTAATAAACCGGTCCTCGTGGGACAATTCTATGCCTTCCAGCTGTGAAAACGCTTTCTCAAATATTACCGGCTGACCGAATATCTTAAACGAAGTAATTATTACGGGCGGTATATGGCGATTTATCACAATTTGCTCGGGGAAGAATGAATCCATGCCGTTCAAACCACCAAAAAACATCTCGCCATTCCTGGCTCTTAGAAAGGCTCCTTTTTCGAAATGAGCATTGAGCAAACCTTCCTCTAATCCATATTTAACAAAGGATTCTTGTCGTGTATTGAATTGGCTGAGCCCATTGGCTGTGCTGATCCAAAGGTTTCCCTCGTCGTCTTCAAGGATGCCGTAAACCACATTGCTGGCCAAACCATCTTCCTCAGTATAGCGGGTAAATTGTTTCGTCTGAGGGTCGAGTTTGTTCAACCCCCCTCTGGTTCCAATCCAGAAGGTGCCGTCGGCACTTTCATGAGTAAGTCTTACAAGATTTATACTTAAACTATTAGGATTATCCTTTTCATGTTCATAGAGATTTTCGAGACGTCCTGTTTGCGGATCAAACTGGACGAGCCCGCCATCCGTGGCAATCCAGAACATACCAGTAGTATCTTCATAGATATGCCGAATCTTGTTAATTTTTTCCTCTAATTCACCGTCTTTCTTCAGTAAATGATGGTTAAATCGGTCGGTTTTTTGATCAAATTGCTGCAGGCCGCCATTGCAGCCTATCCATACTTTACCCTTTGAATCGACAAACAAGGATCTTACCCGGTCATCGCTTAAACTTCGTTCATCCGCTGGATCATTCCGGTAGGAAGTAAAGATTTCCTTGTTCGGATCAAATTTGACCAAGCCCTTAGTTTTCATTCCAAACCAAAGAAGTCCTTGGTCATCCTCCACAATAGCCGATATACGGTCGCTCCTTAAACTATTGGTATTGTTTTGGTCACGTCGATAATAGGTGAAGGTTTTACTCTTTTGATCATACCGGTTCAGCCCGCTGTCATCTGTGCCAAACCATAGATTTCCCGACCTGTCTTCAAAGACTGCCGTGACATGGCTGGAATTGAGGTAGCCGGGAACCTCGGGATCGCTTACCCAATGCCGGAACGGTTTGTTTTGCGGCTTCATTTTGAGCAATCCTCCGTCATCGGTTCCAATCCAGAGGACACCCGAACGGTCTTTACAAAGGGAAAAAATCGGATATTCCTTGTTGCCTCTAGGGAATTGACTGAAAACTTTCCTTTCCGGATCAAAAGAATTCAGTCCGCCTCGGTTTGTACCAATCCATAAAATCCCTTTAGTATCTTCCCATAGAGACCGGATATCGTTTTCGCTCAAGCTACCATTGTCGCCTTCCCGATGCTGAAAATGGGAAAAATTCCCGGTTTCCGGATCGAACTTAAACAATCCGTCTTTAGCTCCAAACCAGACAGCGCCCGATCTGTCTTCATATATGGCAGAAATTTTGTTTGCTTCGGTGTCGTCATTGGCAAGGTATTGAGCGTGATGATGAAAAACTCCTGTCTCACGGTCCAATCTATCCAGACCGGTATTCGTGCCCACCCATAAGTTTTGCCGGCTGTCATCATAAAGGGCATATATTCCATCGCTGCTCAAGCTCTCTGAATCGCTTGGATCATGTGTGTAACGAGCTATTATCTCCCCCCCCGCATTGATTTCTGTTAGACCGTTGGTACTGGATCCAAGCCACAGGTGGCCCATGTGATCCTTTGTTAAAGATCGAATCGAAAAATCCTGAATAACATCGGACTGGCCCACTTCCCTGATGGGGTATTTCGATATTGCTTCCGTGATCGGATCGATCGTATACAATCCCTTCTTGGTCGCTACCCAAATGGTAGCTGCGTCATCCTCAACAAGGGCGTTTATTCTATTGTCGGCGAGAGAAGAGGGATCATCGGGATCGTTGGCATAAACCTTGAAATTGTAACCATCATACCTGGCCAGGCCATCGTGCGTGCCGAACCACAAAAACCCTCTCTTATCCTGGAGGATACACGTTACCGTGTTGGTGGGCATACCTTGCTCCACCGAAATGCGTTCAAATTGATGATATCGCTGCTCAGTGGGCATTCCGCTGCTCCAAACGTAACCCGCGGGCAATAGACCAGTAAACGCTACCAGTGCAAGCCCCCTCAAGCAATTGGTCCATGCTGAAATAGCTACGTACCTTGGCCGGGAATCGATTATTAAGCCGTTTCTCACCGTCCTCCTATTCATCCCCTATTTGCACAATAATCATAGATAGCCAAAGTCGAGGTGAATGCGATGAGAGTGATAAATCATAATACGCGGTTATTCCCGGCGCTATAATGCGCCTGTTGCGCAGGTGGCCAAGGCCGGCCATGAGTGCATTTTGGCCTTTCCGCCCCCGGTTTTGGAAATAAATACGCCTTCGTTGTTTTTGGATTCAGGCATGTAAACTCCCTTTTTTTATATTCCTACAGGTCATTTATTTCGGCCAAATCCAATAAAACTAAAAAACAAAAAAATGACACCCCAAGCCACTATTGAACCCACCAAAGGAATTGCTAATGCCCCCATTTCATGAGCCTGAGAAAACTACCAATATTTTTACTTTAATGGGTTGTAAATGTCAAAGCATTTTGAAAATGGATTCTCATGAAATCAGGCCAACTTATCCGACTAATATTGGCCGGGATCCCAAATCGTTGCAGCAATATGCTGCTCGTAGTTCTTTTGATTGGCGAAGTAGTAAATGGTAACGATTTTCCCATCGGCTCGCACCATGGTGCGCGGATAACCGAGGTCGTATTTCCGCCCGTCATCACGCAAAATAATTTCCTTGCCCCAGCTTTTGCCGTTATCATCACTTATTCTGGCCCGGATACCGTAAGGAACCCCACGGTATCCGTAAGTGGCCGCCAGACGACCATTGGGCAACCGTACCATTGAGGGCGGATTGCCGTTATGCAGAATAGTATCGGTATAGGCAACGCGGCTGAGAAACTCCCAGGAGGCGCCATTATCAGAGGAACCGTAGGCGTCCACCCAATTAACGTCATTGCGAAAATCCGAATTGAGGTCGATCCGCCGCCGCATGACGGATACCAACTCGGTATCAGAAACGCGCACCGTAGATGGCATTACAGAACGTACGGTAAGTGGTTCGCCGGTCATCCAGGAAAGAAACTCCGCATCTTTACCACCATTTTTTAAACGCATGCAAAAAGCGCGATCCTGCAAACTTTCCTCGGTCTGCACCATCTGTTCTTTGGAGGACATAAAAACGAGGCAGGTGTCCTTATCCTCCACAATATAATCCGTGCGGGAGGTCAACTGAAGGCCCATACCGAAATCCGGTAATTTGTAAGGCTGGCTCCAGGTCCGGCCACGGTCATAGGATATCTGAAAGTAAATCCGGTTGACCACCATGGCAAAATCTGGATGGGTAAAATTGATTCCCCCAGGGCAAGGAATTGCGCCCTCTCCGTTGAGGTCGTCAGGTTCTTCAACGGTCCAAGTTTCACCTCCATCGAGGCTTCTACCCAATACACTGTGGCTCGGCTTGTTTTTGTTTAAGGAGTGGTTGTCCTTCTTGTCCTCGAAGTACCCTTTACCAAATCCGACCAGGATTTCATCGCCCCAGTTCCAGCCGCCTCCATTGGCGGGCCATCCCGCGAAACGTCCCGGCTCGTAATACACAATAACATTTTTTATGTCACCGGACTCATTCGCCACAACATTGGTCAGCTTAAATCCGCCCAAAGATAAAAATACTATTAGGAGGATACGTGTTATCATCGAGTTCACTTTCATATCGACCGCCTTCTAAATGGAATTCATTGCTTATCCGCGAACACCAATGTGCCACAAACGTATTTCCCATTCAATTATTTTTTATTTCCGGCTTAACAGAAAAGCCGGACAGCAACTCTCTATTTCGAGAATTTAAAGCGCCCGGTAGGAATAGTCGAAAAGACCATCCTTGGTGTAGAAAGTCACGTAATCCTGAGAGTGTGACTTGCCCCTCAAGTCCGTCCAGGCTACTTGCAGGCGAATTTGTTTCTGTGAACTTCCCAGGGAAGAAACAATACGCGTATAGGATGGGCTGCGCAGTGGAATGCTGGAAAAGGTCTTTTCGGGATTAAAAGTGCCCTTCCCCGAAAGGTTGGAAACCTCGGTCCAATTCATGAGGTGAATTTCATCCATCTCACTTTGCAGTAACTGAGAGGCAAAATTGGAACTGTGGACATTTTCTTCGATCAACATGGCCTGCCCCAACCCACTGAAACTACCCGCCAGGACGAGAGCCAGCGCGGTAGAACCCACCATCAACTCGACCAGTGAGAATCCCTTTTTATTTTGGGCCGAATGCGAATTGCTTCGCTCCTGTCTCAACCCTATTTTGTTCATCCTTTTCATTTGTATGCATATTTATATAGGCAGATTACCCTATTTGTCTAGCAAAAACTTTGTAAAAAAAGTATGAAAAAAATTGTCAAAGTTAGTGATTTTAAAGGACTTATGAGATTTTCTTTACAATTTTTTAACAATCTCCCAAATAGGGTTGCCGAGAGAGGAATTTTTTTAAGAAATTCCCCCGGTTTCATTTGTTCACAGTTGAGAAATATACCCTATGCATTTTCTTTTGCCCTCGCCTGGCTGATATTTCTAGTCTTGCAGCCTTGGCCCTTAAATTTCAAAACTTTAGCCAATGAAAAATAATAGCGTGTGGAGGAGCGGAGCGCGTATCGGTTTGCTTTTCGTTGCAATGTGTTTCGTTTTCGGCCAGCCCGAAACCTGCTGGGCCAAAAAGGAGAAAAAAAAGGGCAAAAGAGCCAAGGTAAAATCGGTCGAGCCCCAAAACCCGCAAACCGGTCAAAACTACACCCTCGAATTGCCGGGAGGGGAAAAACTGGAACTTCTTTGGGTTGATCCCGGTAAATTCATGATGGGTTCCCCTCCCCAGGAACCTGAAAGAGGAACCGATGAAACGTTTCACCAAGTCGAGCTGACAAGCGGTTTCTGGCTTGGAAAAATGGAAGTTACCCAGGGACAATGGGAAGTGATTATGGGAGAAAACCCGAGCAATTTTTCCGAAGCCGGCAAAAATGCTCCGGTCGAAAAAGTCAGTTGGGACAATGTCTCGCAATTTTGCCAAAAGGTGACCGAACAGGAACGCGGCGCAAAGCGTCTCCCTGTGGGTTACGAATACACATTCCCTACCGAGGCACAATGGGAGTACGCCTGTCGCGCGGGGACGAATAAGGCTCTCTATACGGGTGACTTGACCGTCGAAGGCGAGCGCAACAGCCCGGAACTCGATCCCATCGCCTGGTATGGCGGCAATAGCGGCGTGGATTACGATGGAGGCTATGACACCAGCGGGTGGAAAGAAAAGCAGATTGAACACAGTAACGCCGGGACCCATGCGGTCGGCTTAAAGCAGCCTAACAGTTGGGGATTCTACGATATGATAGGCAATGTTTACGAATGGTGTGCAGACATGTATGGCCCTTATCCCAAAGGATCGGCCATCGATCCGGAAGCGACCGCCGGAAACCGCAAGCGTGTCATTCGGGGAGGCGGCTGGTACAGTAAGGCCGGTAAATGCCGTTCCGCAAACCGAAATAATTACATACCCGTTTTCCGTAGCAGTTCCCTGGGATTTCGCCTCGCCTTGAGAAAGGTCCAACCAGTAGAAAAAGAAGCAGTAGCTGTGCCTGCCGTGGAAAACGGCGGGTAATTGAAAACAGGAGCTTAACCGTTCTTTTTCGGAGCGTAACGGATTACCTGGACCTTTTCCATCGTGATGAGACCTTCCTTAACCATGGGATCGATCAAGGGCAACACACGCTCGATGTTTTCACTCGTGTCCACCACTTCTATGACGATGGGCAGATCCTGGCTTAAGCGCAGAAGGTGGGCCGTATGGAGGTGGCTTTTGGCCCCATACCCGCTCAAACCCCGCAAAACCGTCGCCCCGGCAACCTTCTCTTTGCGGAACAATTCCACCAGAGCCATATAGAGAGGCTGCATTCCGTGTTTATCGGCCTCGCCGATAAAGATTCGCATTAGCAACTGTTCACCGCTTAACACTCGCATGACATTAATTTCCTCCCAAAAGCGCCCGCCCCACTGCCAGGCCGATTGCCACAGCAGCGAGGCAGAGGACAAGGTTTGTCGCAATATTTAATAAGGCAAGACCCCAGGCTCCATCCTCAACGTAGCGAATAGTTTCATATCCGAAGGTGGAAAAAGTGGTAAAAGCGCCGAAAAAACCAATGGCAATCGGTGTCCTCCAAGATTGCGGAATAATATCTCCGGTCAACCCGATCTGCATGACCATTCCCAGTAAGAGGCACCCCAGCACATTGACCACAAGGGTGCCATAGGCAAACCGTTCCCCCAGCAATCGGTAGCTCCAGCCACTCAAGCCATAGCGGCTCAAAGTTCCCAAGGCTCCAGCCAAGGCAATGGCAAATATTTCTTTCACAAATTCCTCTGCTTTGCTATTTTCGAGCTACCTCTCCATAGAAGGTAATCCTCATAAACAATTGGCAAGTATCCTATCCGGCCAATCCAAGTCAAGGAAGCTTCAAATTTGAGATTGGTTCTAAGGAGTTGCCTGATTAGAAAACTGCCCCACAATCCCAGCAATCCAACCTCAAATATAAGGAATCCATTATGAATCGCAAAGATCGTTTACCCCTGGCTCTGCTATTAATCCGTTTAAGCGTATTCCTGGTTATGCTCATGTGGACCTTGGATAAAATTGTCAATCCGGGCCATGCCGGA
>JAJFLT010000397.1 GCA_021772555.1 Opitutales bacterium
CGGGTGTGCTGAAATCCGCTTATTTACGCGTCTTGGGAAAGAGGATGGCCGCCTTTCCCAATGTTTTTCCCTGCAAACTTTCACCCCATTTCAGATGGCCCTTCCAGATTGAAACGGCCGGGCTTCCCAGTAATTCGAAGATTTTCTCACCAATTCCCGGCATCACCGGCAGTAAGACGGTTGCCGCCAATCGCAGGCTTTCGGCCATCGCGGCAAGAGCCGTCTCCAGCCGCTGGCGATCCTCGGGAGAATCCGATTTGGCCAGTTTCCAGGGAGCCCGCGTTTCCGCATAGCGGTTGACGGAACTGACGAACTGGAATGTCCGCTCCAAAGCTGTGTGCAAACGAAATCCGTCATACAGCCCGACGATTTCCTGATGCACGGAATCCCAGGATGCCCACAGTTCCTTTTCCGGTTCTTCCGAAACCTGAACCGCTGGCACGACGCCCCCGCAATAGCGTTGGGTCATATTGAGCAGACGGCTGACCAGGTTTCCCAGATCGTTGGCCAAATCGCTGTTGTAGCGGGTCATGAATTTTTCGAGCGTAAAATCGCTGTCCTGCCCAACATTCATTTCCCGCGTCACATAATAGCGAAAAGCGTCCGGCCCGAATTCCGCGATCAAATCCAGAGGATCGACGGTTTCTCCCTCGCTTTTGGACATTTTACGCCCCGAAGTGGTCCAAAATCCATGCACCAGGAAACCTCCCGGAGGCTTGATCCCTGCCGCCTTCAGCATGATGGGCCAATAAACCGAATGGGGTGGCACCAGGATGTCTTTGCCGATGACATGGCGGTCGGCGGGCCAGTAGGTCTCGTTTTCCAGAGTACCAGGCGCCACTGCGGAAAGGTAGTTGGTGACCGCATCGAACCAGACATAGGTCACATAATCATCATCGAAGGGCAACGGAATGCCCCAGGAAAGCCTCTCCTTCGGGCGGGAAAGGCAGAGATCGTTAATCGGTTCCTTGAGAAATTCGAGAACCTGGTTGGCCCGGAATTGCGGATAAATATAGCCTTCGTGCGTTTTGATGTGATCGATCAGCCAATCCTGGTATTTACCCAATCGAAAAAAGTAATTGGGCTCCGTAATTTCAACGACTTCACCATAGATCTCCGGCCATTGGCCATCTACCATCTCTTTTTCGAGCACGAATTGCTCGGCCCGTATGCTGTAATAACCCCGGTAGTGATCTTTGTAAATGTCGCCTTGGTCGAAGAGTTTTTGCAATAAATTCTGCACTACCGTCTTGTGACGCTCCTCCGTGGTACGGATATAATCGTCATTGGAAATATTGAGGCTTTTCAGCAAATCCTGGAACTCGACCGCGATTTCGTCGACAAACTGCTGGGGCGCGATGCCCTTTTTCTGGGCGCTTTGCTGCACCTTCATGCCGTGCTCGTCGAGACCCGTGAGGAACCAGACATCGAGCCCTTGTAAACGCTTGAAACGCGCAACGACATCGGCCAGCACCTTTTCATAGGCGTGGCCCAAATGCGGCGAGCCGTTGGCGTAGTCGATAGCCGTGGTTATATAAAATTTCTTCATCGGGTATGGGACAATATATCCTAAGCGGGCAGTTGTGGAGAAAAAGAAGCTAAACGGCAAGTCCGGGAATATCTAATTTTTCAGCCAGTTTTCATCCTGAATGAGAAAATTGAGCGTTTCCCGGTATTCCCCCAACTCACCCCAGAAATGAACTGCGGCTCCATTGCCCCTGTTTTTCAGGGCATCGCGAATATCTTTTCTGAACGAGCCGACCGTAAAATAGCGACCCCCAACCTTCACCGCGGTCTCTCTTTCCTTCACAATCAACTCCGCTTCAACCTTGTAAACCGTCCCGAATCGCTCACCCAAACCGGCATCCGGCAACCCCTCAAGTTCATCCACGGAATGCACCGCCGATGACGAAAGCCCTTTATAATCGACCAATAATGGCTGGTCAGCATCATTATCCTCCAACGTGCGAAATCGCGCCCCAACCGGAAAATGGTCCGAGAATCCTCCGCCCTCCGCTCCAAAAAAATGCCACCTCTTGGGTCGGCCAAACGTCTCCCCCGCATTCAGGCCGGGCACCGACAAAACGAAAAAGGAATCGTCCACGTATTGCACGCCATTGAAATCATACAATCCGGGCGTCAGCATTATCTGCATCAAGGTTCCCCATCGGCCCCGATACACCTCACTGCCCCGCTTCCCCGCCGGGAGTTCCAACCAGAGATTATAAAGATCCACATCATCATTCTCGATGAGGGCTTTTTCATCCTCGCGGGAACGTAAAACATCATTCAAAGCCGTTTGCTCCATTTCCGGGTTGCGGATTTTCTGGTTATAATAGGAATTAAAATCGCCCCCCAAAATAATGTCGGTGGACGGATTTTCCCATAATAGCTCGTCCAGCCTCTTGCGCAAAACACCCGCGTTCTGAATCCTTAGAGGCTCGGTTTCGGGATTGGAAGCGCCCGATTTCCAGTGGTTGTCGAAAACGATAATTGGATGCCCGTCCACCAAAAGCCCTACTTCGAGAATATCCCTGGCCCTCTCCAACGGGTGAAACTTCGTGTATTCGATCGGAAATCTGGAAAAAACCACATTGTTCTGCGCGGTCCGTTCTTCCAGCGGCTTGGCCGAAACCGGCTTGACCACCTCGTAACCGGACAACCCATTATCCTCCAGATATTTGAGCAAAAACGCCTCCGCCGGGATACCGGCAATGGAATCGTCAAAACCGCTCGTCAACATGGCATCCACCGTGGTGCCGGTATATTTCCTTAAAAAACTCCCATAATCCTCGACCCTCGATTGAGGAGTCCGGTCCAATTCAATTTCCTGAAATAGAATGATCTCCGGCCCCTTCCCCTCATTCACCAACGCCAGGATTTGATGAACATTGCGAATCTTTGTCAGAAGCTTGCGTGGAGTGTAGGAAAAGTCAGACGGCTCTCCCTCAACAGCGTACTGGCGATAATTGGCAATCCCATCCGCATCGAAAAGATTCTCCACATTATAAACCAATAACGTAAACACACGCCCCCAAGTTACATTCGCGCCCAAAAGCAAACCCAGCCCGATCAAGACCGAGCGCCTGAATGAACCCCGCCGTTTCAGGAAATTCAAAACAGACGGAAAGCCACTCATTTTAAATGGAAGAAATTCAATATTCATCAAAGTAATGTTTTTTTGGTGGTTAATAAAAAAGCCTCAAAATTTTATAAAATGCTATATTTGAAAGAAAGCCTCCGATCACAAAAGTGCCATTCGATCTTCATAAAACAAATTATCTGCGTTCATCTGTGTAATCCGTGGTTAAAAATAATTAAAAAGACAATTCCGCCTGAATTCGCTGGCAGAACCCCTAAAATACCAAATTACCCCCAAAACGTCAACCGATACGTTGGCTCCGTTTGATGCGTTTGAATAAACTTCCAAAAAAACCCGATAAATTTACCAAAATATCAAAAAAAACGCGTTTCTCGCCAAATCCCGGCAGAAATGGACTGTCCTCAGCACCTCCGGCTAGCCAACACATTATAACTATAGAATTGCAAATATCCTTGAATATATTACCCGGAAAAATATTCTTCCTAATTATCGCGACGTACTTACCGTCTGCCTGCTGTTGTGCAAAATGAAAACTCCTCTAACGATTGAATACGAAATTACAAAAAATGACTTCCTCAACGGGAATAAGTTCGCATTAATGCATGTCCCCGGTACTAGAAATAGAAAATGGGCTCACATTGCTATATATACCTTCGTAGCTTCCATTCCTTTCATTAATAGCCTTCAAGACGGAAATGGATTGTTCGTTGCGTTTATTGTATTTTTAATAGTTTTTACAATTATCGGTATGTTGGGGTTCTTATTAGAACCTATCTCATATTCGCAGATGAATGATGTTTGTAGCGCCACGGTAGCAGATGCCAGGCGGCTTCGCGCCCAGATGGGCTGGAGCCCCTCGAGCGCGAACCAACGCCGCAAGTGCTACCGTGCCGCACAAATCCTTCGGACAGAGGCCATTATGAGTTTGAGTGGCGTTACGTCGGGGCCGCAGGGCTTCCAGCCCGACATACCCCGACGCGCCTTGCTCAAACACATATTGGCTCTCTGCATCGTTATCTTCGAAT
>JAJFLT010000398.1 GCA_021772555.1 Opitutales bacterium
CCCAGTCGGATTTGCGCGTTTCCGTAAATGGCGACTTTGTGAAGTTCGACAGGCCAATTGTTGAGGGCGACGAGATTGTCTTCATTCCGCCCGTGGCGGGTGGTTGAACCTTTGCCGAAAACCCGGTATTCTTTAACAAAATTAATAAACATGTTCACATTGTCTGAGGAGCCGCTTGAAAATCTCGATTTGAAGGGGCCTCTTCTTCGCCGGGAAGCAGGTGGGTGCGTCGAATTTTCCGGAAGGGTGAGAGATTTCAATCAAGGCCGACCGGTTGCCAGTTTGGAGTATCAGGCTTACGCTGGTCTGGCGGAAAAAGAAGGTGCCCTTATCCTGAAAGAAGCCCGGGAAAAATTCGAGATACTGGACGCCAGTTGCTTCCATCGTAGCGGTCACCTGCAAATCGGGGAGATGGCTGTCTGGGTTGGGGTGGTTTCCATTCACCGCAAAGAAGCCTTTGCCGCCTGCCAGTATATCATGGATGAGCTGAAACAGCGCCTCCCGATTTGGAAAAAAGAACATTACAGCGACGGCGATTCCGGTTGGATTCGCTCCCAGGTTTCCTGTAATGAAGCAGGCAATCCTTAATTTAATCTTTTCAAATCCATCAAAATATTATGACAAAAGAAAAATCGGATATTGGACTCATCGGCCTGGCCGTAATGGGTCAAAACCTTGCCCTGAACATTGCCGATCACGGATTCCAGATTTCGGTCTATAACCGCACGACCTCGAAAACGGAAACCTTTGTGGCCGCCAATACCGATACGCCCGGCGGTGTCGTGGGGACGGAAACGCTCGAAGAATTTGTCCAATCTCTGGCCAAACCACGCAAGATCATAATTCTGGTGCAGGCAGGTGGGGCCACCGACGCGGTCATTGAGGGGCTCGTTCCACTACTCGAGCAAGACGACATCGTGATTGATGGTGGCAATGCCCAGTGGACCGACACCATTCGCCGGGAAAAAGAATTGCGGGCCAATGGGCTCCGCTTTGTCGGCTCGGGCGTATCCGGGGGTGAAGAAGGCGCCCGCTACGGTCCTTCCCTCATGCCTGGTGGAGCGGCGGAAGCCTGGAACGAAATAAAACCCATCTGGCTGGCTATGGCGGCCAAGGTCGATGCCCTCACCGGAAAGCAACTGGAAGGGGCGAAACCGGGCCGACCGATTACGGGCGGGGTGCCCTGTGCCGCCCATATTGGGCCGGATGGGGCCGGGCATTACGTTAAAATGATCCACAATGGCATCGAGTACGGCGATATGCAGATGATCTGCGAAGTCTATCACCTCATGCATGGTCTTTTGGGCATGGAGCCGAAAGAAATCGGCCAGGTTTTTGCCCGCTGGAACGAGGGACTACTCGATTCCTACCTGATCGAAATAACGGCCGATATTTTACAGCAAACGGACCCTGATGCAGGCGGCCCATTGGTCGATGTCGTGCTCGATGCGGCCGGGCAAAAAGGCACCGGCAAGTGGACCAGCATCAATGCCCTTGATATGGGCATTTGCGCGCCCACTATCGCGGAGGCGGTTTTTGCCCGCTGCCTGAGCGCGATCAAGGAAGAGAGAGTGGCCGCCAGCGAGGTTCTCACCGGTTCGTCCGGTACATTTACGGAAAACCGTGATGATTTCATCGGAGTCCTGCACGACGCTCTCTACTGCTCCAAAATTTGTTCCTACGCCCAGGGCTTTCAACTGATGAGGGAGGCCCAAAAGGAATATAATTGGACTTTGGATTTTGGCCAGATCGCCCAGATCTGGCGTGGGGGCTGCATCATTAGGGCGGCTTTTTTACAAAAAATAACGGAGGCTTATGGGCGCGATCCGTCATTGGCCAACCTGTTGCTCGACCCTTATTTTAACGAAGCCATTCAAAATGCCCAATCGAATTGGCGCAGAGCGGTTTCCGCCGCCGTCGGCCACGGTATTCCCACCCCCACGCTTTCTTCCTCCCTGGCTTATTACGACGGCTATCGTAGCGCCCGACTGCCGCAAAATCTTTTGCAGGGGCAGCGGGATTACTTCGGCGCCCACAGTTACGAGCGCACGGATCGTCCCCGGGGCGAGTTTTTCCATCTCGATTGGCCCGACCCGGATCGACCGCAATCTATGGTTTGAAGCGAATAGGCTGATTGGGTGCGTCCGATGCCGCTCAGGCCAGATGCAGGACCGCTAGTTCTACTTCCTGCTCCAGTTTGGCGGCTTGCTCTATAAGCTCATGAGCGAAGTCTTCATCGCCTACTCGAGGATGTAAATATTTCCGCAAAATTGCCCAACCCGGCTGCTTCAGAACTTCATTGTTGGCCTTGAAAAAATCGGCTCCGCTGGCGCCGACCCCCAATTTCTTGCAGAGAAAATTGGCCACATTGACCAGAGAGGCTATCTCTGGACCGGAAACCGCTTTTTCCGGAAACCGGTGGAACCGAACGGCCGATTTGACGGTGCCGGGAAGATTTTGTTTTTCTATGAAAGCCGCTCCAGCTTCTTCGTGGGTCATGGCAAAACAACTGTATTCGGCCTCGGTCAATGGTATTACCTCCCTTCGGGAGTGTGCCAGCACGGCATTGTATTTCTCAGGAAAGAGATGGGCCAGGATGGTCTTGCCGACATCGTGGAGTAGGCCCGCCATGTAAGCATCCGGGTATTTGGGCATGTCGAGCATATCGTTGATTCGTTCACAAAGGCGCGCTGTTCCGACCTGATGAACCCAAAAAGCCTGTCCATCGAGAGAGGTGAACAACTTTTCAAAAGGCGTAATGTTTTTGGTTTTGCTAAGAGTGTCTTCCAAATTTCCGGTGCCGATCAGATGCAGAGCCGATGTCAGGTCCTGGATTGAGCTCTTGGGCGCGAAATAGGTGGAATTGGCTAACGACAAGAACTGCAGGCAAAGCCCCGGCTCCATTTTCACGTAGTCCACGGCGTCGTCCAGTCCGATCTGTCCTCTCCTTGTCCAATCCTGAATGAAGGATAAGACCGGCTCCATAACCGGGAGGTGGCTTATCCGTGAGATGGCCTCAAAAATTTCCGCTCCGCTCCGGTCCAATGACAAAACATTTGTAACGGCCGGTTTTTTATGGCGCACGGCCACTTCACAGGGGGCGATCTTTGGAGCGGTTTCCGTCGCCGGAGGCGGCTCCGACCCGGAACCCGGATTCCCGATGAGTTTAAACAACAAGCGCCTTAGAATTTCAATGCGCGTTAAAATATAGGCCGCTTTTTTTCTGGTGACCTCCCGATTCAACATGGAAAAATCGACAATCAAGTCTTTCAACACAGGGATGCCGATTTCTTTGGCTAAAAAACCGAAAATTCGCACCGCTGTATTGCCCTGCGTGAAATCTTCATTTTCAAGGGAAGCGACCAATTTGGGCAAAAACCACGTTAATGCGGCCAATGTTTCCCGGTGTCTTTTCAGTGAGATAGAGGGAGAAATACCGGTGGGTGAATGCTGATCGACCAATTTTGGACAAAGCTTTGCCCTCCAATGGTTCTCCACCATCGCCTTTTTGGCCGCAGCGACAATTTTTTCCTCGGGGCTAGATTGAACGAGATAATTTTGAACTCCCAGGTGGAGGAATCTAATGACCGTTTCCCTATCTGTTCGTTCATTGATGACTACAACCGGAACTTCTTTGAAAATAGGGTCTTGGCGGATATTTTTTAACAACAGGTAGCCATCTTCCACCTCGGCAAAGTCCGTCAGAACAACCAGATCGATGAGGATTTCTCTTTCCAGAAGGCGTACCGCTGAGCCTGTGTCGACGGCCGTAAAGATTTCACTGTCCGCATTTTCAAGGATCAATGTGAGGCGTTCGAAAGACTCAATGGGCTGCCCGGCAACCAATATTTTTTTCATGGCAAAGGAAACATAAATGGCGCGGAATTATTCTCTGAAATCAT
>JAJFLT010000399.1 GCA_021772555.1 Opitutales bacterium
CCCGGCATGATGCCCATTTTGCATTCACCCGGCGTGATGATTCCCGGGCAGTTGGGCCCGATGAGCACGGTGGAACTATCCTCCAGCGCTTGGTTTACCTGCACCATGTCTTTTGTCGGGATGCCTTCCGTGATGCAAACAACGACGCCCAGACCGGCGTCCATGGCTTCGAGAACGGAATCGGCGGCAAAGGGTGGTGGCACGAACACAACGGAGGCATTGGCTCCGGTTTCCGTCACTGCTTCATGCACACTGTCGAAGATGGGCACTTTTTCTTCAAAGACCTGCCCCCCTTTGCCGGGAGTTACCCCGGCCACTATGTTGGTGCCATATTCGAGGCATTGGCGGGCATGGAAGGAGCCGTTGTTGCCTGTGATTCCCTGTACGACGACGCGGGTATTTTTATTAACCAGAACGCTCATTTTTAAAATTGATATCGAAGGTTTTTACTCAATTTACCGAGGCCAGCTGGACGATTTTTTGGGCTGCCTCACTCAAACTGTCAGCCGAGGTAATGGCCAGGCCACTTTCAGAAAGCAGTTCCTTGCCCCGTTCCACATTGGTGCCTTCCAACCGGACAACCAGAGGAACTTCAATATGCATCGATTTGGCGGCTCCGATGATGCCCGCCGCAATGACATCGCATTTCATGATTCCGCCGAAAATGTTGACCAGAATTCCCTCGACCTTGGGATCGCTGAGGATAATTTGGAAAGCCTGTTCGACCTGCTCCTCGGTGGCACCGCCGCCCACATCCAAAAAATTTGCCGGATTGCCGCCGTAGTGCTTAATAATGTCCATAGTGGCCATGGCCAGGCCGGCCCCGTTGACCATGCAAGCGATATTGCCGTCCAGGGCGATGTAGTTGAGGGAATGTTTGGAAGCCTCGACCTCCTTGGGGTCCTCTTCGTTCAAGTCACGCAGGGCGGCGACCTCTTTTTGACGATAAAGCGCGTTGTCGTCGAAACCCATTTTGGCGTCGAGGGCTTCGACATTACCATCTTCGGTCAGGATGAGCGGATTGATTTCCACCAGGCTGGCGTCTCTTTCTTGAAAAAGCCGGTAGAGAGCCATGACTATATTGACCGCCTGCCGGAAGGCCGTTCCTGTGAACCCGAGACTCAGGGCAACTTTTCGGGCCTGAAAAGGCATCAGGCCGAGGCTGGGATCAATCGAAACCCGCGTAATTTTCTGAGGAGTTTTGGCTGCCACTTTTTCGATATCTACCCCGCCTTCAGTTGAGGCCACTATGACGGGTCGCGCGGTGGCTCGATCAAGGAGAATGGCGAGGTAGTATTCCTTCTCAATCCGGCTCGCTTCGGTGAAATAGACGGTTTGGACTTTGCGGCCTGCTGGACCGGTTTGATGAGTGACGAGAGTGTTGCCCAACATGCGCCCGGCGGCTTCGAGGGCCTCCTCTTTGCCGCCCAGAACTTGAACCCCGCCTTGGTAGCCGTCATCAAAAATTCCTTTACCGCGGCCTCCGGCGTGGATTTGCGATTTTACCACCACGGGGCCATCCGGTAAACTATCCAGAGCGGCCTCGATCTCCTGCTGGCTTTGCGCAATGCTTCCCTGAGGCGCGGGTATTCCATACTGCTGAAATAGTTCCTTGGCCTGGTATTCGTGAATATTCATGTGTTTATAACGTCAAATTGTGGCGCGGCTATAGGCCTTTGCCACCATTGCCTGGTTCGCTGTTTATTGCGTGGATCTCTGCGTAGCTAGCATCAATAAGCCTCCTAACGTCAGCCGATCCAAAGCATTCGATAAGTTCATTCTTTTCCTCGGGAACTTCATCCCAAAAACCATTGGATAGCTTACCCTTCATCAATGATTCGCTATTATTTTCGTAAACTGAAATAAGCCCTTTGGTGGTTTTTTTCAGCTTTTCCAAGTATTTCCCGAATCCACACTTGGACCTCGCAAGAGCGCATAACCAAGAATCCGCTTCGTATGATCCACTTTCTACATACGCTTCAAATACTGCATCAAAATAAGACTCAATCGCATCAACCCTCTCTTCATTCCATTTTTTCCATTCGACGAAACTTAGCTTGCCAATTGCAACTTCGGGATCAGGCCACCAAGTTAAGTCATTCGCTGAGATATCGAAAATGCGAGGAAGGAAATACAGGAAGTCGCCTTCATCTCCCACGGTAAGGAACAGTGATGAGGCATACGAAGACAGCTCGTCGGCCGCTATCTCTCTCAATGGCTTGGATAGTAAAGTCTCGATTTCTTTTCGTTCGATACAGCAAGGGCACCCGTCGAGAAAGTGAGGCTTAGGTACGTCATCAAATGCAATATAGAGTTCATCGATTGCCTTTGCTGTTTTCTCATTCATCTTTTCAGCGAACGGTTGAAGTCAGTCTTTTGAAAGGATGGAGTCTTCGATAACACGATTTTGCAGAACCGTCAATTCGGCGATTCCCTTTCGGCCGAGGTCGAGGAGAGAATCGAGTTGCTCCCGGGAAAAAGAGGCCTCCTCACCAGAGCCCTGGACCTCCACAAATTGGCCGGAGCCGGTCATGACGATATTGAAATCGGCCGCCGCATCCCGGTCCTCCACGTAATCGAGATCGAGTAATTCCTCATTCCGGTAAATGCCCGCGCTGACCGCTGCGACTGAGTCGATGAAGGGGCTTTCAGCCAGTTTTCCCTCGGCCATGAGTTTTTCCACGGCCAGACGGGCCGCCACGTAAGCGCCCGTGATGGCGGCGGTGCGGGTGCCGCCATCGGCCTGGAGAACATCGCAATCGATCCAGATACTCATACCGGGCAGTTTTTTCAAATTGGCTACTGCCCTGAGGGAACGGCCGATGAGGCGCTGAATTTCCATCGAACGTCCCTCAACTTTCCCCCGTGTGCTGTCCCGCATTTTGCGGTCCAGGGTGCTGTAGGGGAGCATGGAGTATTCAGCCGTTATCCATCCGCCGGGGATGCCTTGCTGGACCATCCAGCGGGGCGCTTTTTTGTCCACTGTAGCAGCGCAGATGACCCTGGTATCGCCGAATGCGGCCAGAATGGAACCACTGGCGTGAGGCGCAATGCCAGGTGTGAGCGTTATTTCCCTTAATTGGTCAAGGCTACGGTGGTTGGATCTGCTGAATTCAGGCATCAGGATGGTGGATATGGGAAAGAGGTTTCAGGTGTCAGGTTTTCTACATTACGCATTCTGTCGAGTCCTGACACCTGAACACTGAAACCTGACACGTGTTCAAAAATCAAGACCTTTCGGCCAATTCCTCGACATCTTCCGGTTCCTTCCACTTGCCGAATTCCTTAATCAATTCGATCAATTCATCGACTGCACGGGTTTCCGGGATGTGGAATTTTACGCATTGTTTGCCGCAATAGAGGTTAACCTTGCCCGGCGCGCCTCCCACGTAACCAAAGTCCGCATCCGCCATTTCACCGGGTCCGTTGACGATACACCCCATAATTGCGATAGTGACGCCTTTGAGGTGATTGGTTCTGTGCCGAATTTTTTGAGTCGTGCTTTGCAAATCGAACAAAGTGCGTCCGCAACTGGGGCAGGCCACGTATTCGGTCTTCGATATGCGTGCCCGAGCCCCTTGCAGCATATTGTAACCGAGGGCGGTGGCTCTGGCCAAGTCGGGCTCGTTTTCGACGCTCAGTAAATCGCCAATCCCGTCGCAGAGCAGACTTCCCGATAAAATGGAAGCTTCCAACAGGCGGTTACCGAAGTAATCCCGGTAATCGACGCAATTGTTCGTATGGCAGCGTATCCAGATAGGCGCAGGAAGGTTCAAGTCGCTGAGAACCTGAGCCAGTGATCGATAACTGCCAATCGGATGTATGTTTTTTTCCGGTTTCGACAGGGTGAAGATCAACCCGGCCGCACCCAGTTTATTCAAGGTCGTGTCCATGTTTGCGCAATCCTCAGCATCGATGTCGAGAGCCGCGACGAATCCTTTTTCCCGAGTAAATCTGACGAAATCCTGCAACAGGCTTTCTTCTACCGACGTGAATCGGCGGAGAAGAACCCATCCCGTTTCAGGTGGCCAATCGTAACTGCGGAGGTGGTCGAGATCGAAACCTGAATCCAGTTCGAGGACGAAAAATGGAACCTCGCCGCCGAGTCCCGATTGCAGTTCCGACAGGTATTCCAACTCTTCCGGTTTTTCTAAAGCGAGAAGAAGCCCTTCCAGTTTGGCGTCTCGAAGCCGTGCCCCCACGCCCAATACGCCCGCCCGGATTTTATTCCATTCTCGAAGCGGCTGCTGTGCCGCCACAATCACCCTGGGCGGTTCTCTCCCCGCCGCCGGGCATCCAGGACCCAGCAACAAAGCTGCAGCAGAACGCCGGGTGTATTGATAGGGGTCAATAGTTTCCTCTAAAACTTTTGCCGCCGGGGTGTCGCTACTCTTTTCCCAAAGGCGCATGGCTTTTTCGGCCAATTCCCTGGCCACCGGAATTTCCGCCACCGGGTCTTCGGTCAGGGAAACCCGGATGGTATCGCCGAGACCATCGAAAAGCAGGCTGCCGATGCCTATGGCACTTTTGATGCGGGCGTCCTCGCCGTCGCCCGCCTCGGTCACCCCGAGATGGAGAGGGTAGGCCATACCTTCCTCACTCATGCGAGCCGCGGCCAGCCTGTAAGCCTCGATCATTACCTTGGGGTTGCTCGCTTTGAGGGAGAGCACGATATCCGTGAAATCGTGGGTTTCGCAGATGCGGACGAATTCCAGGGCGGATTCGACCATACCCATAGGTGTGTCCCCATATCGGTTCATGATGCGGTCGGAGAGGGAGCCATGGTTGGTGCCGATGCGCATGGCGCGGCCGAGTTTCTTGCATCTTTTAACGATGGGGGAGAAATCTTCGTAAAGCCGCTGCAATTCTTCCTCGTATTGGTTGTCGGAGTATTCGCGTACCTGAAACTTTTTCTTGTCTGCGTAATTGCCCGGATTGATGCGCACTTTTTCCACGTATTTGGCCGCTTCCATGGCCGCCGAGGGGAGAAAATGGATGTCCGCCACAAGAGGCACATCGATTTTAGCCTCCCGCAGTTTTCGAGCGATCGGTTCCAGGGCCTGGGCCGCCTTCACGTTTTGGGCCGTTATACGGACGATCTCACAACCCGCTTCAACCAGGGCGATGGACTGCCGGACGGTCGCCTCGACATCCTGGGTAGGGGTCGTGGTCATCGACTGGAGGCGTATGGGGTGATTCTCCCCAATCGC
>JAJFLT010000400.1 GCA_021772555.1 Opitutales bacterium
CTTCCCCCCTTCCCCCTGAAACCCGAAACCTGACACCCGACACCTCTTCTCCCTTCCTCCCCCATGCCCAATGCCATCCGATTCCGCGCGCCCTTAATCTGGCTGCTCGGCGCTCTCCTTGCCGGATTCACCCTCGGTGAGAATTTCAGCCAGAGTCCCGTCCTTTTTCTGGTTATAACGGGAACCCTGACCGCTATGCTCGCCCTCCCACTGACCCGGTGGAACCGTCAAAAAGCGGGTCTTCTCTGGTCAATCCTCTTCCTCACCGCGGCGACCCTCATTTCCTGCGGATACTACATCCATCGGCAGAACCCGCCTCCCGGAGACTGGCGGATGCTCCCGCCCCGTGAAGCAAACCTGGTCGTCAAAACAGAAAGGATTTTTCAAAAGAAAGATCGCTTCGGGCGAACCACCGGAATCGCCTTGATCGAGCAAGCGCCGTCTATAATGAAGGACCTTGAAGGCCAAAAGGCGTATTTTCAGATCAAATCTGACGACACCGAAAAGGCTCCCGTAAAATCGGAAGTTTTCCGCCTCAGGGGAATCATTGGGTACATCGGTGGAAATAAGGAGTCGGGTTCTTTTGACCATTACCTGAACAAAACGGGAACCAATTTTGAGCTGCGCCGGGGACGCATATTGGAGCGTCTCGAAGAGGCCAACGGCTTTTATCGATTCTGCCAGGCGCAAAACGACAAATTCGAGGCGATTCTCCGGCTCGGCTCGAAAGATGAAAACGAATGGCAAAATGCCTACACCGCCATCCTCCTGGGCAAAAAATCCGCCCTCACACAGACGCAGAAAGAACGATACCTGGCCAGCGGCACCATGCACTTTTTCGCTATCAGCGGGTTGCATGTGGGCGCGGCGGCCATGGTCATTTATTATTTTTTCCTCCTCTTGAGGTTGCCTCGCTCTGTTTCAGCTCTCTCCGGTTTGGGCATTCTCTTTTTATACGTCCAGATAACGGGCGGCAGTCCCTCCGCCATGAGGGCTTTTATCATGGTGGCCGTTTTCTGGGCCTCCTCCGTCCTGGTCAGAAAACGCTCTCCCCTTTCCGCCCTCATCCTCTCCGCCCTCCTGGTTCTCGTCGCGGAACCGTTGCAGTTGTGGAATTCCGGCTTTCAACTCTCCTACGCGGTGGTCGGCGCCATTCTGCTTTACGGGTTGCCACTGGGTAAAAAGCTGACCGATATTTTTCAACCTTTCCGGGGGCTGCCAGAAATCAGTCACACCTGGGGCCATTGGAAAATCCTTAAAAGCTCCCAAAAGCTGGCCGAATTATTTGCCGTAAGCCTTTCCGCCGGCATCATGAGCAGCCCCCTAACCATTCAATATTTTCAAATATTTACTCCTGGCGCGGTTCTTCTCAATTTGATTCTTGTCCCGCTGGTCGGACTCCTCGTCGCAGGCGGCTTTATCTCCCTCTTTTTCGGACTCTTGAAGATGACCTGGCTGAGCGCGTATTTCAATCACGGCGCCTGGCTGATATTGTGGTTCCTCGACGCCATCATAGATTTTTTCCAAAAAGCTCCCGGTTTTTTCTGGCCACTAAGTTATCGCTGGCACAATACCGGGCAATTGACGGTTTGTGTCCTCCTCGGACTAATGCTGGCCGGGCATAACAAAAAATGGCTGCCATCCGGCTTGGCTTTTTGCCTCCCACCCGTCATCTTGGGAATGGTCATAATCTTTTCCACCTCCGTCATCCATTGAAACAATCCCGAGACCCAAATATGAAAAGCGCATACGAACTCGCCATGGAACGCCTGAATTTAGAAGATTCGGAAGATTCAAAACCGCTGACTGACGAACAACGCCAACAACTGGCCCAGCTTTCCACCCGCTATCAAGCGAAAATAGCCGAACGCGAAATCTTCCTCAAAAAACAGCTCCTGGATGCCGAAGCCAGTGGCAACCCGGTAGAGTCAGAACAAATCCGCAAACAAATGGCCCTCGAAAAAGAGCGCCTGGAGGAAGAAATGGAGTCGAAAAAAGACAAAATCCGCCAGGAATAAAAGATGTAGAATAAGGTGTCAGGATTCGACACTCCTGCCTTCTACATCCAGCATTGACTACCCCGCATCTCTCACCCTGAATCCTGACACCTGAAACCCGCCTACTCCTCCACTCTCACAACTCCAATACAGCCTTGATCACATGATGATCCGAGGCCAGCGTTTCGCAGACATCAACCGACTTTAACTTCAGCCCGTGGTTGTAAAAAATATGGTCGAGAACATAAGGCATCCTGCGCCAGGTAATTGTCTCGTTCTGGGCCGTCTTGTAGGCGGCTGATTCAATATGTGCCACCGTGCCCTCACCGGGAGCGGAATTGAAGTCGCCCGCCAACACCGTAGGTATTTTCATAGACTTCAATTCTTCAACCACGATGTCGCGCTGCACCGGGTAATCATCGCTGCTGTAATCGATGATAAAAAAAGCCTGCAAGTGGGTGTTGAATATTTGCAGATCGTTCCCGTTTATTTTTGTTTTTGCGCCGATCAATAGTCGATCCGTCGGGTTGGTCTCCTCCCCGTCGAAGTGGAAGCTGATGGCCGGAGCAGGCAGGTCCACCTTGCGAGTGTCCCAAAGCGGGGTCTTCGAGAATATGGCCAGACCATAGCCGAACGGCAGTTCACGCGTATCCGAAACCGGGTAACTGAAATAACTGTCATAACCACTCAGTTCATCCCGCAGCCGCGTAAAATTAGGTGGAGGTTGCACCTGCCCCTCTCCCGGAGTCACGCGCTCGACCTCTTGCAGCATGATGATGTCGGCGTCATGTTGGCGAATTTCCGCGATGGTCTTGTCGAGACAAACCGGTGCGTTATCAGGGTCATCTTCATCCCAGACCTGGCCCCATTGCATATTAAAAGATAGCGCTGAAAAAGAAGCCATATTGCTTGCAAATTAAGGAGATTTTCGCCGATTCCGTTTTTTGCCCGAAGAAGAAAAAATGGGTTCCGCCAAACCTGCCCCGACCACAGCTGCGGAAGCGTATTTACCAGCCAAACCGGCCTCCCCCATGGCATACATTTTTGCGGCCCGACGCAGTCTTTTGGCCTTTCGGTTCTTCCCCAATACCCGATTCACCGGTTTTTTAACAAAAGAGGGCGTTAACTTCCCTCCGGTCCCCCGCCAGGTTTTTTTAGAGGCCCGGTAGGTCATCTTGGCCGGAGTCTTAACTGCCGCTGCGGACACGGACTTTGTATATCCAATCAATTGTTGACCGCCCCTTTTAGCGGAAAAACCGGCTCCATGGACGGTAGGTCCAGAGGCTGCCAGCAACCATCCCATCGCAATCAGGTAAATGGCAGCCTTCTTCGGGTCACAAAGCATGGGATATTTCATAGTTTCATCGGATTAATGAATCAAGCCAAAACCTTGACCGTCTAAGGCAGCATATCGGACCCCTTGTCGGGCGGAGTATCCGAAATTTCCACTTTCCCCATTAATCGGCAAATCCCCCCATCCAACCGTTGACTTCGTTAAAGATTAAACCTTCTTTTTAAACTCAACTGACCCTCTTCAAGAAAATTGGCTCTTACCCATACCTCCATTCCCACATGAAAGAATACCACGACCTTCTCAACCTGGTTCTG
>JAJFLT010000005.1 GCA_021772555.1 Opitutales bacterium
GGAAATTGAAAAATTACGACAAGAGATAAGCTTATTGCAAAGGCCGTTTTATCGCATACAGGAGGCATTTCTAAAAACCAACAAAATGCTACGCGACGTTATCCGTGAAGATTTCGCTTATTGGGTTCACCTGGATTGCGACGGCGGCATTAAAGTTGATTTCATCTGGGATCAGCCGGGCGGCTCACAAATCGAAATCCAGGATACCTCTTTTGATGTAATCCTACGACTATTGGAAAAAATCGACTGGGATGCAGAATTGGTAAATCAAGTCAAGGCGTCGGCTCGATATGCCCAGTTCGTGGCTCCTTTAAGCAATTAGACAGTTTTTCGATATAAGATAGTTGTCCGATGCCCCGGATATCCGAAAGAGTGTTTTACGTTGCCCGGTTGTATGCTTCACCGAGAATGCGGCCACAATATAAATTTCTTTTTAAGACGCCCAAAGTGTGGGAAACCCCTGCAAGCTGTCAGGCAACAATCAGTTACATCACCGACGACATCGAGGATGCTGAAAATTGGATCAACAAAGCCCTCGCCAGGACAAAAATTTTCAGTTTAGCCCAGATCGAAGAATTCAAGAATTTTCAGGCAACATCATTCAAGGGAAGCACAGTGGTCAAAAAAATAGAAATTCCTAGAGTTTCTATGATTTCATAGAATTCTCTTGGTTTTTCTAGAATTTCATCTTTTCTGGCCGCTTCCAATAGAGATTCGTCTTGAAAAACTCGAATCGCTCCAATTTCGATGCCTCAAAAAGCTCTTTTTGGACGAAATGTTGAGCCCACGTTTTGCAGGCGTCCCAATCGGATTTGAAAAGGAAAAGGTGTTCACAGTTCCCCCGGATCGAAGGGGTAACGTCGGCTCCTCTCTGCATTAAAAATATTGACTTGTGCAAATACGGGGCATGGCGGCCCTCCCTGGCTAACCAATCATATTTTTTATCACGGCCCAATGCGCTTCCAGAATCATCAATGAACAAAACGCAACCAGAGGAAGCCTTTAAAACCGACCAGAATTCTTCCCCATCTGAATACACGTAGGGAGTCGGCCAATCAGAATGTTGGGGATCATAGACAATGCTCTCAATGCCCCTGGACTTATACCACCGGCAGAGCTTTTTCGCGAGGGTAGTCTTGCCGGAAAGGGTCATCCCGGAAATGACCGTATGCACTACCTTGCCTTCCTTTTGGCAAGCAATCGACCGAACCAAGCAACCCCCTTCTTCATGGCATTACCAGCTTTCTTCAAGATGCTCTGCGTGGATTCCAGATGCAATCGAGGCCCGGCATAGGTCGCACCGGCAAAGGCAATCATCAATGAGGGTGGGGGATCAAACCCCCCAGTAACCAAGCAATATTTTGACCATGCATTAGTCATGATCGACCTTTCATTGTCGGTAGGTTTCCAGTCTTCACCGCCGAAGGATTGGCAAACCATGAAAATCGACTCAGCAATGGCAACGCCTCCCTCTGTGGCTTCTTGCTCAAGAGTAAAGGTTTGCCTGTCGACCTTGCTTGGTTCGACCACCTTTGAGAATGGTTCAACGTTGTTAGCATTGTCTTTGTCATCCACGTTCAACGCGCTTTTTGGATGAAATCCCCCCGGTTTTCTTCGCCATAAACCCTTCCTTTTGCCTGTTTTGACAAAGATTCCTTGGCCATCTGGCCCTGAATCATGGATTTCAGGGTCAAATATTCGCCCAAGCTTATCCTTGGTTGCATCAATGGAAGAGGTTGGTAAGGGCTTGGTAGGGGTTTCAAGGCCAACCTCCTCTGGGGTTGAAACCTTGCTGGTATCCACCGGCATTGATTCAAGGCCTTCAAAAGCCTCTGAATCAGAGGTTGGGGGTTCAGGAGGAAGAGTTTGAATATCAACATTGTCTTTCATTGCCCTCTTATTGAGACTCATTCTCAATAAGTCAAGCAAAAAACTTAAGTTACGTTAAAACTCCCTCGTGGTCTCCAAAACCAATAACGACTTAAATGAGCCGCTTTGGTTTCCACTCATTTGTAAGGGCTACATATTCTTCAGGATACTTTCCAATGTGCGCGAACTTTTCTTCGCCTTTTCATCTAGCATCGAACGGATGGCGAAAAGATCTTTCAGGTCACTCAAACTGAGGGGACTGTCAGATGTTGCTAATTCGCGTATGAATTGTCGCGCTGTCGGTTGTTTTTTTAACATAACGACGTTGGATTTGACTTTCTTATTCCAACTCCGAGCGAGGGCTATACCTCTTGATTTCCTTATAACACTCGATCTGTTCACGAGATGTCCGCAATGCTTGAGCGTAAAGAATGTTAGGTCAAGAAATGATGAATTTTCAGACGATTCAATAATTGGATGTGAAAAGGTCGTGCCAACATAGTACACACTACAACAGGCACGGACGAACCGTTCATGATTTAGTACGCCAAGTTTTCTTTTGAATCCAATTTTTTTAAACAGGTTGTCCAGACCAGGCCTTATGTAGTATTGCTCGATAATTTCTGGGCGCATCTCGTAAAGCATGTCGAAGACCCTATCCGAGAGGCTCAATTTGGAATATTTGGAAATGAGCTCGCGCTGAATATCTGAATTTGCTTCACAAATAAAACGGGCTGCGAAGTACTCTTGGAATGATCGGTGTGCGAACACAATCTGTAAGCCGTCCTGCAGCATCAAGCACACAGCTTGGATAAGGTCACCAAGGTAATTTTTCTTCGAGCATTGGATTCCTACGATGGACTGACTCGTCTCGATATATTCAAGTGCTTCTGTTTGAGTGAACTCGATCTTCTTCTTGTCGTATGTTTGTAGGCAAAACACAGCAAAGAGTCGTGCGAAATCCTGAATATCGAGTGATGTGAGAAGTTGTCGCTTGAATCCTTCTTTCAATACGTCGTGTCGTTCGAAAAGGGCCTCGTAGGCTTGATTATAGAACACGCTTAATTTACTCGGAATCGACGCGCTTTGTCCGTACGATAGGAGCATAATTGACAATAACAGTGGGTTTGAAAGAAAAGACTCGTGCTTAAGAAAGAGCTTTGCCCGCAGATTCTTCTGGAACGTGGCCTTGAGTTTGTCATCAAAGGGGAGCTTTTCAACAAGTGAGTCTGCCTGAAGCAAAGTCAGTGGGGCAACTTTTAGCAAAGTAAATGCTTGCCATCCTTCAAGCTCTGGATCGGGACGAGATGTTAAGACGATTGTATTTTGAGCGTAGATGCGCACAAAATCAAGAATATAGGTCTTCACACGATGACGATGGTTATGAACCACTTCGTCGTATCCATCCAAGAATACAACAAAGTGCCCTAGCTCTAGCGCTTTGACGATATAAGCTTTGTCCATCGTAAAATTGTACGAATTTAACGTCTGAAGTATTAGTGCAAAGAGATCACCATCAAACGTGTTCAATTGACGGAGTTCCACAAATATCGGTACACGTGTCTTTGTGAGAATTGAATCGAGTAGTAAATGGCGAACAAGCATAGTTTTTCCGGAACCACCAGATCCAGTGATAACGGTGCTTGTACCAAGCTTCATAATGTCGCGAATATTGACTCCCTCAATCGTTTTCCTCTGAAGCAGTAGATTAAGAGGGATGTAGAAGTCATGTAAAGGAACGGCTTCGCCTCTGAGTAGGAATGATTTCATTTTGGAGTGTTTCTCAAAGAGTGAGGTGAGGTATTTCTGATATGTTCGGTCCAATTTAAGACGTATTTTTTCGTTAGCCCCCTTTGCGACCTGTTTGGCAGTGTCAAAGAAACTATCGATGTTTTGCTTCAGAAATTCGGCGGCAATAACATTGGGATCAAGTGGACCGTTCATATATTCTCCTTAACTTTATTATTCGAACTAAACCTAGGCAGTAATTACACCGCGACAAGTAGATACATTATTTCTTACGAAAGACATTATCAATACTTTTCGTAATCCATTTATAAACAATAGGATCGAGAGGTGTAACCTGAAACGAAGTAAATTGAAATGTGCGATATGGGGTAAATCGATATATTACCCCAAAAATATACCCCGGCAAGGGTATATTGGGACTTGTTCTGATTTGTTATGCAGTCTCTATTTTGGCCGAACTTCCTCTTTTTCAAAGAGTTGACCGTTCGTGACGTTTGGAGAAATATTTTGATCTAGGCACCGTTACGTATTAGAAAACCGATGCTCTATCCGACTGAGCTACTCTCTCATTCAGAAACCTTCAAACAGCAACAAAAATTCCCCTTGAAAAAGCGGTTCAGGTCCCGGTCAACAAAGATAAACGCTGCCGTCCTGGACAAAAATATTCGATTTAGCCCAAAACAATAGAAAATCCAAGACAGGCAAGGATTTCCTAGGGTTATTGCTATACCCCGTGTTCGGAAAGGCGGAGCTTTTTGACCTGGAATACTGCAGCTACCGCCATGACCACGATTAGCAGAATAATTCCCCATTCTGTCAGTGTTGGGACCATGGTTCCCGAGTCATAGACTTCAATTTCAAAAGCGCTATAATGAGTGAAATCTTGTGTATCACCGGCGTCTCGGGCAAACCGAATAGCGATGGCTGTTGCTGAAACAGGATTAAATGTGAGTGAATAAAATCCGCCATCGTTCGTGAAATCGTGATGATCATTATCGACCGTGCCATCAAAGGAATTCACTGTATCAGCATTGATTAATTCTGTTCCCTGAAAACCGTTTGTTAAACCGGATACTGCCTGATATGTTCGGGATTCCAAGGGACCGGAATCAGTTGAAAACAGTATGGTTAAGTCCATATTATCAAGTGGCTCCTGTCCAGGAATGCCTGAGTTTGAAGCTTCGTCTGTGTCACCTTGTTTCGCTACCCGAATTCGGTTTACAAAAACAGTAGTTCCGAAATTTAAAGCAGCGATATTGGGGTTTAGTTCGCCAGCGTTGGTTAAAAAAGAGACGGTGTTTATATTGCCATCAATAGCATTATCTTCGTCACCCCGATTATTAATAGTACCATTATCAAGGAATATTTCGATATCGATAATAGGCACCTGAGTCTGTACGGCAAAGCCTGTGTTCGATGACCACATTGACACTGCACATGCAATCAAGAATATCCGGTTCATTTGTTGTATGACACTTATTTTCATTATTTATCTAATAATTTATGAGTTAATCGGTATTTCCCAGATCGTGGAAAATGAATTGTTAAAATAATCAACCTTGGAAATTTCGGATGAGCCATACTCCACTTGATACGCTTTGGCAATCTAATTGTGCTTCCAGAGTTTGAAGGTGATAAACAATATCCGTTGAAGTTTTGTCCGTTGTTAGCGAAAACTGGGATGAGATTTTCCGTAAGGGTAGATTATACCGTTTTAATAACGGAATGTAACCTATTTAATGTAACCTAGACCATTGTTTTTAGGCAACAATGAGTTTCGTTTAGCAACCTCAATATCGGATGAGTCCCTTCACTCCCATTGATTTGCACATTTCGGCAACATCGCGCCAAATTCAGCAACAAACTATTATTAAATTAGGAAACTACAGTTCTATCCATTGAACTATGGGGACAGGGAGTGGACAGTCTTGTTTGCGAGTGTTTTGTGGATGTTTTCAATAGACGAAAAGCAGCCGATGTCAACAGACCTTGACCAGTAAGACTACACCTCACTAACACACGGCATCAATTGCTTCGATCGCCGCATCGATTTCCTCCTCTGTGTTGAAGAAGTGAATCGCGAGCCGGAGATCGCCTTCCCTGCGCACCGGCGAAGTCAGTATCTTCGGGTCTCCGCTCAGGCTTTTATACACAGTCAACGCATCGCAGGCATCGGGTAGTCGCATTACGAAAACACCTGACCGATCCTCCGCGGCTGCAGGGGATGTAAGGGCAAGTTTATCTGACTGCTCGGTTCGGTCTATGGCGTAGGCAACCAGGTCCTGAATGCGTGTATGAATCCGCTCCAGTCCAAACTCCTGCATCCAGGATACGGCACGTCGAAACCCCGCGAAGTCGGAGAGCGCGCGGGTGCCAAACTCGTATCGGGCCGCCGATGGCAGAAGGGTGTAGGAACCTTCGTAATCCATATCCGCATGGCTGTGGGCACCGGCCCAGGAGAGCTGAAGACGGTCGAGCGCGGCCTCCCGTACAAAGAAGGCGCCCGTGCCCTTGGGTCCGAGTAGCCATTTGTGTCCGCAAGTGCTGTAGCAGTCACAACCCAGCTCGTGGAAGTTCACCGGGACACAGCCAGGCCCCTGAGCACCGTCTATATGATAGACAATGTCCCTCGCACGAAGCATCCGGGCAAGATCGGCGGATTCTTCGGTCCGCACACGCCGCCCATTGTTGCGCGACACATGGCTGATACTAACCATCCGTGTGCGTGCCGAAAGTTTATCGCGGACCTCATCGAGAAGCGAGGTTCCGGCATCCAGATTGATTTCCCGAATGGCCAGCCCATATCGATCGCGAAGCAGGTACCAGGGAATGACATTGGAGGGGTGCTCCTGATTGCTGATGATAACCTCGTCACCTTCGGTCCAGTTCAACGACCACGCTGCGATGCTGATGCCCTCTGATGTACTATGCGTAAGAGCGACTCCTGCAGGCCCAACGTGAAACGTCTCAGCGAGGTGGGACCGGAGATCGGGCTCGATCTCACCCATAGGTTTGTTGAAACGTGGATCGGCAGGACCGCGGTTTTGGAATGCCAAGCGCTTGGCGATCTCGTCGATTACCGGCTGGGGAGACGGGCCATACGCACCAGTCTGAAAGTAAGTACTTTCCCTAGTGACGGGCAGTTGGCTTCGCGCACGGCGTACCCAGTCTTCCTCCGGTTGTATTTCAGGACTTTTGTTGGCAATACGCGCTAACAAACCCACAGGCATTACAGACGCGGCGAGCAGGGAGCGCGCGACAAAATCACGACGAGTTAAGCCACCTCTATCCATACCAGCCTCCAGTTGCACCATCTAACATATTAAATATAGGCAGCGTCCGCGCAACCTTTGATTGGGTACCGTAAAATCATTACGGCATCTAGCAAGTATATTTGTATTAACTCAGCGAAGAAGAAAATTTATCGGTTTTCCGCCATTAGTCACTTTTAAACCTTCTTGGCTCTCGCTCTACGATTAGAATAACATCTCCGTCTTTCAAACCGCTATAGTTTACACTGAATTCTGGAGAATAGTGATCTATCGCCGCCTCACCGATAGTAATGTAAAAATTTCCATCTTCTTTCCATTCGTATTTTTTGGCCCCGCGTGTTCGTATCCCCCAAGAACCATAAGCCTCCGATCCAAGTCCCGATTAATTACTTTTCCTTTCTTCGCGATAAAAATATCGTAAGTGTATTCAGTTACAGCTCCTGCATTTCCCTGCAAAACGATTGCATCAAACATTCCGTTCGGCGATGTGCTTCTGACATACTCTTTGTACTCCCATGAGAAAAAAGCCGACCTCGATCCGATCTCTCCTGGCCATGTCCCAAATAGCATTCTGAACACCCAGAATGAGATGAACAAAACACCAAGCAAAGCTAAAAGATTTCGAAAATAGCGAAGATAGCGAAGGTGTTTCATTTTCACATTGAACATATTGTAGGTAACGTCTACGCAACCAATCATCGGGTACGATAAATTTTCAGCCTATACATGCAAGAATGTTTGTATATCTTTGGCAGAGAAGTAGACTTATTGGCTTCTCGTAATTAATCACCAATTTTTTATGATGCGCATCATAAAAGTTACTCAATACAATTCATGTGTGCCTCGAACGAGTTTTTGCTTAACCTACTACCTTATATCTCACTCCTAGAAGACAGCAACTGCCCGGACAGGCGAACCGGTTCCTCCACGGATCTTGAGTGGTAGACCAATAAAACGAAAACGCGCCCGCCCGACTAGTTGGTGTAAATTGATCATGTTCTCGTAATTTGTAAAGCCCATGGATCGGTCCACAAGGTCCGAATACTTTCTATGAGCGATCCGCACAGAAGTTGAAGGGAGTCTCCCGAGGTGCCCGATGGCTGCAGTACCGGGCCGTATTTGTTTCACCCTACGCCTGTCGATCACCCCGGCTCCACGAAGTTCGCGTAGATTTAATACCCGCTCTGTCCAAAAATTAACTGCGAAATCCCACTCCGGCTCTGACCAACTGCATATACGTATTTCGCCGAGGACACAATTAACCGAATATTTCGCGAAAACGCTCTATCGCTTCATCGCTATCGCCAGCGGGAAATGCTTCCAAACCGACATCCCCTGTATAACCCACATCTTGCAGGACTTCGGTAATGCGTTCATAGTTCATTTCGCCGGTTCCCGGTTCATGGCGGCCGGGCACGTCCGCCACATGGATGTGGCCGATGATTTGATGATGGTCCTTCAATAACTGGATCACATTGCCCTCCTCGACCTGGGCGTGATAAAGATCCATCAATATTTTCAGGTTGGGGCTGTTTACTTCCCGCACGAGTCGAGCGGCATCTTCCACATGGTTGATGCAGTATCCCGGGTGGTCCACTTTGGTATTGAGGTGTTCCAGGCAAAAAGTAACGTCATTTTCTGCCGCCAGGGCCGCGATTTCAATTAAAGTTTTGTGCGTGGTGATCCACCGGGTAATGAGGTTAGGTTCCGTTCGATGAATGACTTCACCTTTGGGACCCAATTCCCCCGCCAGAAGAATCATGTTCCGGCAACCAATTTGTCTGGCCACCGGAAAGGACTTTTTTGTCTCCGCAATAAATTCCTCACTCGTGTCGGGATGCACCATGCTGCCAGCTCCTGAGCCAACAAAGCTGCTCACTTGAATATTTACATCCTCGAAAATGCTGAGGTCGTGCTCTCGCCATTTCCAGAATTCCACTCGAAAACCGGCTTCGGCAATTTTTGCCACCCTCTTGTTAAAAGGTAATTCGGGATAAACCGTTTCAGCGCAGATAGAGAGTTGATAACTCATCAATATTTCCTGGCAAAACTTAATCAGGCATTCCAAGCGCCAAAACTAACGTCTATGGTTTGATCGTTACTGAACGTTTTGCAATTGCTCGCGAATGCGTTCGATTTCATTCTTTGCCTCGAGAACATTTTTGCTTATTTCGACAGCGATTGATTTTGATCCGATGGTATTGTATTCACGAAGGATCTCCTGCAAGAGAAACTCCAGTTTTCTCCCGATGGAACCTTCGTCCGACAAAATTTCGCCAAACTGCTGCAAATGACTATCCAGCCGAACGAGCTCTTCGGAGGTGTCGCACCGGTCGGCAAAAAGCGCTATTTCCCTTAAAACCCTATCATCATTGAGATCGAGTTCGAGACCTGCCTGGCGTAGCCTTTTGTTGAGGTTTTCTCTGTAACGGGCAACTTCTCCTTGGGCTTTTTCACGGATGTCGGCCAAAATTTTTTCCAGAACCTCATGGCGTTCGGTCAGATCCGTCAAGAGGGAAGCGCCTTCCTGCAGGCGCATGGAAAGAATTTCTTTGAGGGCTTTTTTGAGGGCCGTTTGGACCAGTGGCGTGACCGCCTCAACTTCCCACAGACTGGAATTTTTGCGATTGAGAAAAACAAGCTTGCCAAGCAGCACCGCATCGGGCTCGAAGAGGATTCCCTCCTCCCGGGCAAATTCTGACAGGCTCTTCAACAACGATGCCGTCCCCTCCCGGTCCCAGGCAAAACCGTTATTTGAACCCGCTTCCTGGCATTGTATGCTTATCTGGATTCGACCACGTTCGATGACCGCCGCGACTTCCCCGCAAATCATCCGCTCGAGGGACTGCCATTCTTTGGGCATGGAGATGCGCGTTTCCAGGTTCCGGCGATTGACGGAGGTAATTTCCACAACCAGTTGCAAACCGTCGCACTCGGCGCTGCCACGGCCAAATCCCGTCATGCTATTCATATTTTTGAGGACAAAATGCGCGCCGCCTGATCGACATCTTTGTCGCCTCGGCCACTTAAATTCAAACACAGGATTTGTTGGGATGACATTTGCGGAGCGCGTTTGATGGCATAGGCCAGTGCGTGGGAGGATTCCAGCGCGGGTATGATCCCTTCCGTAGCGGAAAGTCTTTGAAAGGCATCGAGGGCTTCTTCATCGGTGGCGCTGCCGTACTCAATGCGTCCCCGGTCGTAATAAAACGCGTGCTCCGGCCCGATAGCGGCATAGTCCAGGCCGGCCGAAACCGAATGAGTGGGCTCTATCTGCCCGTCGGAATTCTGCAAAATCCAAGTCTTGCATCCGTGCAGGACGCCGACCCGCCCGCCCGCAAATCTGGCCGCATGGCATCCGGGGTCGTTTCCTCGGCCACCGGCTTCGATCCCCACCAGCCGCACGGATTCGTCTTCCAGAAAATCCCAGAAAAACCCTATGGCGTTGCTGCCTCCTCCCACGCAGGCCACCATTTCATGGGGGAGCGAATCCTCGTATTCCAGTATCTGGCGGCGTGTTTCCTGCCCGATAACGCGGTGGAAATTGCGCACCATCATGGGATACGGGTGGGAGCCGAGCGCAGAACCGAGAATGTAATGGGTGTGGCGGACATTGGTCACCCAGTCCCGCATGGCTTCGTTAATGGCCTCCTTGAGGGTTTTTTGCCCGGCCTCGACGGACCGCACTTCGGCCCCGCAGAGGCGCATGCGGAATACGTTGAGGGCTTGTCGCTCCATATCCACAGCACCCATGTAAATGACGCATTGGAGGCCGAATTTGGCGCAAACGGAGGCCGTCGCAACGCCATGCTGCCCGGCCCCGGTCTCCGCAATGACGCGTGTTTTGCCCATTCTCCGGGCGAGCAAAACCTGACCCAGGCAATTGTTTATCTTGTGCGCCCCGGTATGCAGCAGGTCCTCGCGTTTGAGGTAAATTTTGGCGCCGCCCAATTGTTCGCTGAGGTTGCGGGCGTAAAAAAGTTCGGTGGGCCGCCCGGCGTATTCCTTTAAATGTTTTTGCAGTTCCCGGGCAAAGGAAGGGTCCGCTCGAGCTTCATTATAGGCTTCCTCCAGCTCAAAGAGGGCCGTCATCAATGTTTCCGGCACGTACATGCCGCCGTATGGCCCAAAGTGTCCCCGCTGGTCGGGCAGGGAAAACCGGTCGATGGTGGATTTTTCCGAAGTTATTGGCATCGTCGTTTAACGTGTGGTTTTTTCATTAAGTGGCATCGGAAAAAAACTTCAACAGTGTTTGATGGTGACCAAGGTTATGTCGTCGGTCTGTCCATCGGAGCCGGAAAACCGGGCCACGCTGTCCAGTATGCCCTGATTCAAATCCAAGGCGGACTTGGAACGCAATTGCTTTATACGGTCGGCCAGTCTTTCGGCGCTGAATTCGGTTCCGTCGAAATTGGAGGCCTCGGTCACTCCATCGGTATAGAGAACAAATATATCGCCTTTTTGGAATGGAATTTTTTTGTCCTCGATAACCTCCTCGAATAACGGGGACGGAACCATGCCCAGAGCCATGCCCTCGGAGCCGATGGTGCGGGTGCGAAACAGGTTCGTCTCCTCATCCTTGTGACCAAGAAGCGGCAATTCATGTCCACCACGGGCGATGATTATCTCGCCCTTTATTGGATCGACTATGGCATAGACGAGGGTGACAAACATGTCCTTGCGCATTTCCTCGCTGAGAATGGCATTGAGCCGCGTGAGGACCTTGGCGGGTGAAGGGCAATTTTTGGCGAAGTGGCGCAGGTTGCTCTGGCAGATGGCCATGAGGAGGGAAGCGGGGATGCCTTTACCGGAAACATCCGCAATGGCGACCCCGATCTTGTCGCGCCCAACGCTGAAGACATCATACAAATCACCCCCCACCTTTTGTGCCGGCAGGTAACGGGCATCGACATCAAGGCCGGGTTTTTGGGGGAAATTTTTGGGTAGCAGCATCCCTTGAATATTGCTGGCCAGGGTCAAATCGAGATCGAGTTTGTTTTTCTCGATCTGCAAATTCATGATGTCCGCGTTATGGATGGCCAGTCCGGCTTGCTCCGCCAGCGAATCGACGAGGGAAAAATCGGTTTCGTTAAAGGAAAGACCGTCGGCGGGATTGGCCACCGCCAGAACCCCGAGGTTTTTCTCTTTGAAGCGGATCGGTACGAGCACGATGGACTGGACGGTGAGTGAAGGATCGTCATGACGAACGACCCGTGGGTCTCTGCCGGCATCTGCAATGAGTACGCCTTGCCCCGTTTTGGCTACTTCTCCAACCAGGCCTTCGCCCATCTCAAGCACTTCGGATCGAAGCACCTGCTCGATAAATTTGGCGCGTGTGGTGATTTTCATGGCCGTGCTCACGGGGAGGGGTTTTTGCGGCGGGAAAAGCCCCTCCACGACCACCCCACATAGGCGCCCATCGCCATTTTTCTCGAAGACGCAGGCGCTCAAGGCACCGGTGCTGAGGATGGCGGCGTGCACTACTCGCTTGAAAAGCTCGGTCCGGTCCACTCCCTCGCCGATGGCTTCCACCATATTGTGCATGAATTCGAGGACAATCTGTTGCTCTTGGTGCAGGAGCTGCCTTTGCTCATCCAGACGCGTGATCTCCCGGCGGGAGGAAAGGTAGAAAACCCCTCCCATGAGCGCCCCAAGCACCAGGCCCAGCAAAAATAACCACATCCACATGATTTGGTCTTCTTTTATTTCAGGATTATCCCTCTTCCACCTGATTTTTTAAGAAATCAATCACATCCTGAAATTTGGATTTGTTGCTCTCCTCCATCTCGACCAGATTTTCGTGGGCCTGAAGGATCATTTTGGCATTTTCGATCTCTTTATGGTTCACCGGCTTGAGTTTTTCCGCCGGGCTCTCGAAATCCATCGAAAATTTCCCGGAATCGACGTTGACGATTCGGTGTAAACCAAGATTACGAACAAGTTCGAGGTTTCGCCTGGACAACCGGCAGAGGGTTACGCTTCCGGCCGTCCGCAATTTACGAACGTCGAGCGCCAGCCCTGCGATGATGCCCAAAAAAGTACTGTCCATAGTTTGGCAATCCTTAAAATCGACGACAAAGCTTTTCTTCCCGGCTCCAATCATGCGAGCAAAAAAATCACCCACCGGGGCGGAATTCAAGTAGCTGGCCCGCCCGTTGATTTTCACTACGATGGGCTCAGCATAGGCCTTGACGAGGAAGACCGATTCCTTGTTCAGGGGCATGAGCTTGAGCGTTAACCTACAGAACCTAAGAGACTCCTTAAAACATAGGGAAGAATGCCCCCATGTCGATAATATTCGACTTCAACCGGAGTATCTAGGCAAACCGTCAGGGGAACGGAATCCGTTTTCCCCGAGCTGCGAGCGATTTCCAGGACAACTTCCTGCCTCGGTTGCGGATCCGCCCCCAGTCCTCTCAGGGAAAAAGTTTCCGAACCGTCGAGGCCCAGGCTTTGATGGGTTTGCCCATCCCTGAACTGCAAAGGTAGCACACCCATTCCGATCAGGTTGCTGCGGTGGATGCGCTCAAAGGAACTGGCCACCACCGCTCGAACCCCCAATAGGGCGGAGCCTTTGGCCGCCCAGTCACGGGAACTGCCCATGCCATAATCATTCCCGGCAAAGACGATCAAGGGAACCTTCCTCCCTGCATAAATCTGGCAGGCATCGTAAATATGCATCAAATGCCCCTCCGGCAATAGCTTGGTCCAACCCCCTACCCGGCCGTCGGCCATGAGGTTCTTAAACCGCACATTGGCGAAAGTGCCACGGGTCATGACGCGGTCGTTGCCCCGCCGGGAACCGAAGGAATTAAAATTTTTCGATTCGATGTCGGCCGCCAGCAGGTATTTCCCGGCCGGACCGTCGGCAGGAATGGCCCCCGCCGGCGAAATATGGTCGGTCGTGACGGAATCGCCCACGATGGCCAGCGCCCTCATCCCTTCCATTTCCCCGATGGAGCCGGGCTGCATGGAAAATTTATCGAAAAAAGGTGGAATTTGAATGTAGGTGCTCTTTTTGTCCCAGGCGTAGAGGGCGCCGGTGGATGAATCTATGGCGCTCCAATTCGGATTGGCCTCCAGGATGTCGGCATACTGGCGCACGAACATCTCGGGCTTGAGGCCGGAGGCAATCTGTTCCTGCACCTCGGATTGGGAGGGCCAAAGTTCCCGCAAGTAAACCGGCTTCCCCTCTTTGTCCTCGGCCACAGGCTCGTTCTCAAGATCAATATCGATCCTCCCCGCCAGGGCATAAGCCACTACCAGAGGGGGAGACATAAGGTAGTTGGCCCGTATCGAGGAATGCACCCGGGCCTCGAAATTGCGATTGCCTGAGAGCACGCTGGCCGCCACCAGGTTTCCTGTTTTCAAAGCCATTTCGACCTCTTCATCGAGGGGTCCGCTGTTGCCAATGCAGGTCGTGCACCCATAGCCGACGAGGTTGAAACCCAGTTGATCCAGGTAGGGTTGCAGTCCCGTCTTGGCCAGGTAATCGGTCACCACACGGGAGCCCGGGGCCAGACTGGTTTTGACCGCGGGGTTGACTCGCAGGCCCCGCTCGACCGCTTTTTTAGCCAACAGCCCAGCGGCCACCATAACACTGGGGTTGCTCGTGTTGGTGCAACTGGTGATGGCCGCGATGAGCACGGAGCCGTGTCCGATGGCCGGGGATTGGCCATTTCCACCGTTGCCGTCGAGGATGATTGTACGGCTCAATTCGTCCGCCGCCAACCCGAAGCCCCCGGCGCTTTCCTCTTTCTGCAACTGGCTTAAAAAAGTGTTCTTGAGCTCCGGCACGTCGATCCTGTCCTGTGGTCTGCGGGGCCCGGCCACACAGGGCACGATGGAGGCCAGGTCGAGGTCCAGACTCTTACTGTAATCCACTTCCCCCCGACGCGGAATACCGAACATTTTCTGGGCAATAAAATAATCGCGGATCATCTTCAATCGCTCCTCCGAGCGACCGGTCAGGCGAAGATAATCGAGGGTTTTTTCGTCAACCGGAAAATACCCCATGGTGGCGCCGTATTCGGGCGCCATATTGGCTATGGTGGCGCGGTCCGGCAGGCTCAGGTTGGCCGCCCCTTCCCCGTAAAATTCAACAAATTTGCCGACCACTTTTTCTTCCCGCAACATTTGGGTGACACGCAAAGTCAGGTCGGTTGCGGTGACTCCTTCGCGAAGTTCTCCCGACAGATGCACCCCGATCACCTCCGGGGTGAGAAAATAAACGGGCTGCCCCAGCATACCGGCTTCCGCCTCGATGCCTCCGACGCCCCAGCCGACCACCCCCAGGCCATTGATCATGGTGGTGTGCGAATCCGTCCCCACGAGCGTGTCCGGGTAGAAAATATTGCTGGAATCGACCGCTTTTTCAAAAACAACCTTGGCCAGGTATTCGAGGTTGACCTGATGCACGATACCGATGGCCGGGGGCACGATGCTGACCGTTTCAAAGGCTTGCTGCCCCCATTTGAGGAACTGATAACGCTCGCGGTTGCGCTCGAACTCGATTTCCAGGTTTTGCTGAAAAGCGGCCGCCGTCCCCGAGCGATCCACCTGCACCGAGTGGTCCACCACCAGATCGACCGGCACCAGGGGTTCGATCAACAAAGGATCGCCGCCGATTTCCTTGACCGCATCCCGCATGGCCGCCAGATCGACGAGGAGCGGCACCCCGGTAAAATCTTGTAATACGATGCGGGAAACGACGAAGGGTATTTCCGCCGAGGTGGGTTCGGATGCCTGCCACCCGGCCAGTGTCTTGACGTCCTTTTCGTGGATCGTCCGTCCATCGCAGTTGCGCAGAACGGATTCCAACACAATACGCAGACTGACGGGTAATCGGGAGATCGCTCCCAGGCCGGCTTCTTCCAAAGCGGGCAACGAGTAGAGGAAGCCGTTGTTAAATTCCCGCAGGGTGTTAAAGGGGTTGTTCAGATGGCTCATCAATAATTTTTACATTTGCTCCCAACTAAGCTAGAACCTATCTCGGTTTCAGCGGCTCAAGAGCCGCCCAGGGCCGCTTTTATTTCGTCAAAAGATGGCAGGTTGTGAGGATCGTCTGAAGACCAACTGTAAACAATATCGCCTTCCTTGTTGATGACGAAAGCGGAGCGTTTGGCGACTCCTTTGAGCCCGATTAAGTCCTCGTAAAGAACATCATAGGCCGCCGCCGCCTCTTTGTTGAAATCGCTGAGAAGAGTGGCCGATATACTGTTGGCCTGGGCCCAGCCTTCCTGCGCAAAAGGGCTGTCCACACTGATACCGTAAACGGCAGCATCGAGTGCCGCATATTCGTCCAAAGCGCCACTCACGCTGCACATTTCGTCAGTGCAAACCCCGGTGAAAGCGAGGGGAAAGAAGAGCAGAACGGTCTGCTTGGAACCAAGGTTGGCCCTCAATGTAACGTCCTCCAAACCTTCGGCCGTTTTCGTTTTCAAAGTAAAGTCAGGTGCTTTTTGTCCAGTTTCCAGTGCCATTATATTTCCTTGTTATAGGTTTAGTAAAAGCCGCCTAAAATGAGTGTCTTCGCTCCTCACGGCAATCGAAATCTGCCCCCTGGCGAGCGAATTTTACGGCAATTAAAATTTTTGATCTGGAGGCGCCATCGATTTTCCTTCACCCTCCCCAATATGACTCCCCTCGAAATCATCCAAAGCAATACCGAGGACATCATCAGCCTGGAAGACCTGCAGGAGCGACTTCGCCTGGATCGTCCGCTGAAGGTTAAGCTGGGGGTCGATCCCACCCGGCCCGACCTCACTTTCGGGCACATGGTCGTTTTCAATAAACTGCGGCAATTTCAGGATTTGGGGCACGAGGCCATTCTCATCATCGGTGACTTCACCACCTGGATCGGCGACCCCTCGGGGCGCTCCGCCACCCGCCCCGTTCTGACCAAAGAGGAGATCGCGGAAAACGCCCACACCTACCTCGACCAGGCTTTCAAGGTTCTCGATAAAGATAAAACCACCGTTCGCAATAACAGCGAGTGGTTTACCCAGATGTCTTTCCAGGACGCCCTCGCCCTGGCCCGCCAGATGACAGTGGCGCGTATGCTCGAGCGTGACGATTTCGCCAAACGCTACAGGGAAAACACTCCCATCTCGATTATCGAATTCCTCTATCCGCTGGTGCAAGGCTACGACACCCTGGCCATCGAAGCCGATATCGAATTGGGCGGCACGGACCAGCTCTTCAACATGCTGGTGGGCCGCAACCTGCAGAAGATGGAAGGCAAACCGGGGCAAATCGTCATCACCATGCCCCTCCTTGTTGGCCTCGACGGGGTCAAAAAAATGTCCAAAAGCATGGACAACTACATCGCCTTCAACGACAGCCCCAAAGACATCTTCGGCAAAATCATGTCCGTCAGCGATGAGGCGATGGGCGAATATTATCGCCTTCTTCTTCTGGCTTCCGTGGAACAATTAAAAAGCCTTGCCAACGAACACCCCATGGAAGTCAAAAAGAACCTCGCCCAGGAGATGACAGCCAAACTTTATGACGAAGCGGCCGGTCGCCATGAAAGGGAGCAATTCGAAAAAGTCTTCAGCCGCCGGGAAACCCGGGACGACATGGCCACCTTCCGCTGGGATGAATTAACCGATAAAAATGAAGATGCGCTCCTCAACCTGTTGGCCGCAACCAAGCTATTCCCCAGTAAAAAAGAAGTCCGCCGTCTCATCCAGCAAGGAGCCGTAAAAATCGACACCCAACGCTGCGAAGACCCGCAAGAAACTCTCGTCTGCCCACAGCCCAACCAACAAACAACTATCCAGGCCGGCAAAAGAACGTTCTTCAAAATCCTGCCCGAATAGATAACTCAGTGCATGTGTTATTAGAACCTATCTCAAATTCGTATCGTTTTGCTAAGATGTAAGCACAGTAATTATTAAAACTCCAACCGGGATTATTATGTTAAAAAAATCAATTTTTTTCCTTATTGTTGCCTTGTTGTTAAGAACCGGATCTTTAGCGATTGCCGGTGACCAGGTATATAAGAAACCTAATGTCATAGTTATATTAGCCGATGACCTGGGATACGCGGATTTGAGTACCTATGGCGCTCCACGAATCGAAACTCCTAATTTGGACAACCTGGCGCGCCAAGGGATGAAGTTTACCAACCTTTACGCTGAAAGTCTTTGTTCGCCATCCCGGGCGGCATTATTGACCGGCAGTTACGCACACCGGATTGGGGTCACCAAGGTGTTTTGGCCGGATTCAAACGATGGCCTGAATCCGGAAGAAATTACCATCGCTGAGCTATTAAAAGATAAAGGCTATACAACAGCAACTATCGGAAAATGGCACCTGGGACACCATAAGCCTTTTTTGCCCACGAACCAGGGATTCGATTATTATTTTGGACTCCCTTTTAGCAATGATATGGGCCCAAATGTCAGACCCGGCAAAGGCCCTTATGATCCCTTACCGGTTATGCGAAATGAAGAAATCATTGAACGGGGGCCGGATCAGGCACAACTAACCAAACGTTATACCGAGGAGACCGTCCGATTCATTAAAGAAAGTAAGGACAAACCATTTTTCCTATACCTGGCCCACACCATGCCTCACGTACCACTATATGCGAGTGAGGATTTTCTGGATAAGTCGAGCTTTGGATTGTATGGAGACGTCGTTGAAGAAATTGATTGGAGCACCGGAAGGATACTTGATACATTGGATGAATTGGGACTGGCTGAAGATACCCTCGTGGTATTTTTATCCGACAACGGACCATGGCTTCAAAAAGGAGCCCATGGGGGACTGGCAACGCCGCTTCGCAATGGCAAAGGAACCTCTTGGGAAGGCGGGCACCGGGTTCCCGCAATAATGAGATGGCCGGGCGAGATTCCCGCAAATACCACCGTTGAAGCGATGGCGACAATAATGGACCTGTATCCAACGATTGCTAAATTAGTGGGTGCCGACTTGCCGGAAGACCGCATAATCGACGGGAGAAATATCTGGCCACTTCTTGCAGGAAAGACAGATAAGTCGCCTCATGAGGTTTACTACTACTATCGACTCGGACGCTTCGAAGCCATCAGGATTGGAGAATGGAAATTACATCTCGAAGGCAGAAGAAGGGATTATAACAATGTTCGCTATAATTATTCCGATGATTTTATTTTCCATCAATGGGAACAGTTATACAACCTGGCTGAGGATATCGGAGAACAACGTAACCTGGTGCTAAATAATCCCAAAATGGCCAAAAAGCTCAGAAATGCAGTCATGAAACATAAGAAGGACATCAAGGAGAACTCACGCCCCTTGGGTGTCGTTAGTGATGTTTAAACAAGCATGGTGATCCTCCTTATTATTATTTCGGGATCATGATTCAAATGCGATTTTATAGGATAAAATTATTAGCGATCGCGGGATTGTCGGTTCTTGTGGTTTCACTGTTGGTTGGATTTCGGTCGGTTAGGCTGAAGACT
>JAJFLT010000041.1 GCA_021772555.1 Opitutales bacterium
TGAGGTGTCAGATGTCAGGTATCAGGGGTCGAAAACGACACGGCATTCTACATCCACCATCCTGTCACCCGTCACCATCTACCCTCATAGACAGGCTGCCATATACATTCGGATTCAAAATTCCCATTGATTCTTGACGGCTCATAACTCAGGCTAGACGGTTTTCTTCATTACCAACATGAGCAAGCCAAAATCTGATAGTCCACAGACCCACGATCTTTATGCGGTGCGCCGGGGTAAACTCGATGCCATGCGCGCGAGCGGCGTCGATCCCTTTCGCGCCAATTGGGAGCAAAAACACACCTCCGCCCAGGCCCGTTCTCTGTATACCGAGGATGAGGAAAAGAGCCCCACCGTCCAGGTGGCCGGTCGCATCGTTGTTTTTCGCCTCATGGGCAAGGCCGCCTTCGTCAAGATCCTTGATCGTGACGGCAAGTTGCAGCTATATTTCCGTCGAGACGAAATCGGCGAGGAGGCCTACAAATCTTTCCGCAAACTCGATATCGGTGACTTTATCGGAGTGGAGGGGCCGCTCTTTAAAACCAGGACGGAGGAAATTACGGTTCGGGTAAAGAGTTATAGATTGGTGGCCAAAGCGCTCCGGCCACTACCGGAAAAATGGCACGGTCTTTCCGACAGCGAACAAATCTATCGCCAGCGCTACCTTGACCTCATCGTCAACGAAGAATCCCGCCAACGCTTTCTCCAGCGCAGTAAAATCGTTTCCTGTATACGCCGCTTTCTCGATGGGCGGGAATTTATGGAAGTGGAAACCTCAATGCTGCAGCCCGATTTTGGCGGCGCCGCGGCCCAACCGTTCGTCACTCATTTCAAAGCACTCAATTGCGATTTTTACCTGCGCATCGCCCTCGAGTTGAACCTGAAACGCCTTCTCGTGGGCGGGTTCGACCGCGTTTATGAAATCGGGCGCATCTTCCGCAACGAGGGTGTATCCCGTAAACACAGCCCGGAGTTTACCATGCTGGAAGTTTACCAGGCCTATTCCGATTACCGGGGTATCATGGAATTGGTGCGGGAAATGATCCAGACCATTTGCCGGGAGGTTCTCGGGACGACGATTGTCGAGCGGTTTGATGGGCAAAAGATAGAGCTGGGTGGCCAATGGCGGGAGGTTCCCTACAAGGAACTCGTCATCGAAGCGACGGGTGATCCGCATTGGTTTTCCCGCTCGAAGGTAGAAATGCTGGCCCGTTGTGAGGAATTGAAGGTCGAATCGAATCCCAACCAGGAAGGGTTTGAAATCACCAATGATGTTTTTGAAAAATTAATCGAACCCGGACTCATACAACCCACCTTTGTCACCCATCTGCCGAGGGAGCTTTGCCCATTGGCTAAATTGACCGAAGGGGACGAATCGACCATCGATGTTTTCGAGCTTTGCATCTCGGGACAGGAGATCGCCCCCGCTTATTCCGAGCAGAATGATCCTTTGGCCCAGCAGGAAATGTTTGCCGCCCAAGCCGGGGACGACCAACAGAATATCGACCAGGATTTTCTCCTCGCCCTCGAGCACGGCATGCCGCCGGCGGGAGGCATCGGAGTGGGCATCGACCGCCTCGTCATGCTCCTCACCGGGGCCGCCAACCTCCGCGACACCATCCTTTTCCCCACCCTCAAACCGCCGGAAAAGAAACCTTCAATCGAAACGGATTAATTGGAGTCCGGCGGAACCCGAACGAACCGCTCGATGACTATTGTATTAATCCCATTTTTCGGATTTCAGGATTATCGGCTTATGAAATATTAAAATGCCCTGGTACCTTTATCTGGCCTTGAAGCAGCTTTTCCCCTCCGGCAAAAGGGTCTCCTTCTTTTTTCTGATTTCCGTTTGCGGCGTTATGCTCGGGGTCATGATTCTGGTTATCGTGCAAAGCGTCATGGGTGGTTTTGGGCAGACCTACCGGGAGAAAATTGTCCAGACCAATGGGCATATTCGCATCGAGTCCGGCGAGGCCATTTACGACTACCAATCCGTCCTCGATCTCGTCAGCGGTATGGAGGAAGTAAAAGGCGCCTCGCCCTACGCCCAAGGTGTTGTCATGTTGCAGCACGACAACCGGCCCGCTTTTCCGGTTATTCGGGGCATCGATGTCGAGCGGGAGCCCTCCGTCGTGCCCATGCAGGATTTCCTGCGCCTGGGCAGTCTCGACGATCTGGATGACGACTCCGTGTTGCTGAGCCGGGCTTTGGCCGCCTCCATCGGGGCCACTTTGGGTTCCACCATCGAAGTTTATACACCGCTCATGCTGGCAAGGTTAAAAGATGACGAGCTTCTCCTGCCGAGAGAGCTTCAAGTGGTGGGAATTTATGAAACCGGCTGGAACGATTTCGACAGCAATACCATGGTCAGCACCCTGCGCCTCATGCAGGAACTTTACAATCTGGAAGGCGCCGCCCACGGGATAGCCCTGAGGCTGTATCCGGACATAGACGAAGCCAAGGTGGCGGATGACCTGAATGGCATTTTGATCGGTGGCAAGAGGGCCTTGACCTGGTTGGATACTTTCGGGAATTTCCTCTGGATTCTCGAAGTGGAGAAAAACATGATGTTTTTTCTCCTCATCTTCATCGTTCTGGTGGCCGCTTTTGCCATCGCCAATGCTCAACTGCTGACCGTCTTGCGCAAAACAAAGGAAATCGGGTTGCTGGTAGCCATTGGCGGCCAACCGCGGCAACTGGTGGCCTGTTTCTGTTTCCAGGGATTTTTTATCGGGCTCCTGGGAACGGCGCTCGGTATAGCCGTGGCTATGGTGGCTCTCTATTTTCGCAATGACATTATTCACGGGTTCGCCGGATTGACCGGCAGCCAGGAAGTGCTCGTAAAGTTCTACCAATTCGCCCAACTCCCGGTTCACTATACGGTTGGCGATTTTGTTGTAATTTCGGTGAGCGCCCTTGTCTTGACCACATTGGCTGGCCTCGTTCCCGCCCTTCGGGCTGCCAATATGAAACCTGCGGAGGCTCTGCGCAGTGAGTGATTCCGAAAAAAAGCTGAAGGTCCGCCGGGTGGCCAAAATCTTTGTCAGTGGGGACAGCCCGATCGAAGTTCTCAGAGGCGTCGATATGGCGGTCGAAAGAGGAGTCAGCGTCAGTATTCGCGGTGAATCCGGTAGCGGCAAAACGACTCTCCTCAATATCATCGCCGGGCTGGAAACCGCCGACAGCGGGACCGTTTCCCTCAACGGAATGGACCTCCAAAGTTTGAACGAGAAGAAACTGGCCTCCGTGCGCTGCCGGCAGATCGGCATGGTTTTTCAGGCTTATCACCTCATTCCCGAACTCGACGTGTTGGAGAATGTCCTCATGGCAGCGCGCATTCTGGGCGATTTGAGCGAGCCCAATCGTCGCCGGGCACGGGAATTGCTGGAAAGGGTCGGGCTCGGGGGCCGTCTGCATTCCTCCCCCACGCAACTCTCTGGCGGAGAAAAACAACGGGTCGCCCTGGCCCGCGCCCTCATGAACCGACCCACTCTCATTCTGGCCGACGAACCGACCGGAAACCTTGATGAAAAAACGGCCCACGGGGTCATCGACTTGATTTTTGAAATTTGCCGGGAAGAAAATTCCAGCCTCGTCATGGTCACGCACAATCCCCAATACGCCGCCCGCACCGACCGCCAATTGCTGCTCAACAACGGTTTGATGACCGATGACATCAAAAATCCGGCCGGGAACTGAAGGAACAGACGGCTTGTCAAAGCCTCCGGCGGAGTTTTAAGGTGCGGCATGGCAAATGAAGATCGAATCGTCCGATGCGGGGTTGCCGGGGTCGGTTACTTGGGGCGGCATCACGCCCGCATTTATTCCGGATTGGAAGGCTGCCAACTGGCCGGTATTTACGAACCGGATGAAGAGCGTGCATTGGAGATGGCGCAAACCTACCATTGCGAACGCTTTTCAACACTGCGTGAATTGGGTGAGGCCTGTGACGCCGTCAGTGTCGTCGTTCCGACGGACAAACATTGCCAGGTGGCTCTCGAGTTGTTCGAGGCCGATTGCCATCTCCTGATCGAAAAACCGCTCTGCGCCAGCCTGGATGAGGCGGAGCGGATTCTCTCCGCCGCCAATGCTTCAGGTCGTATCGTGCAAGTCGGCCATATCGAGCACTTCAATCCCGTCATGCAATTCCTGGAGGAAGCCGTCGAAATGCCCCGTTATATCACCGCCGACCGGCTGGCCCCATTCAATATCAGGGGAACGGAGGTGGGCGTGGTGCTCGACCTGATGATCCATGATCTCGGCATCATCCTGCAACTGGTCAACTCTCCCGTGCGGAAATTCGAGAGCGCCGGGGTCAGTGTGCTTTCCGCCTCCGAGGATATCGCCAACGCCCGCATCACCTTCGAGAATGGCTGTGTCGCCAATGTCAACACAAGCCGGGTGAGCGAGAAAAAAGTACGTGAGATTCGCGTCTTTCAGCCCAACACCTACCTCTCCCTCGATTTCATGAACCAGAAAGGCCATTTGCTGCGAAAAGTCGGCCCCGGTCTGCAGAAGGAGGAGATCCCCATCGAAAAAGGTGAGCCGCTGCAATTGGAATTGGCCTCTTTCGTCAACTGCGTGGCTCACTACGAGGAGCCGAAAGTGGGCGCGGCTTTGGGGAAAACGGCTCTTGATCTGGCCATCCGGGTATCCGAGCAGATTCGTGCCCAGCAGGAAGTTTTTGGGGACTGAGTTTCCATGCCGCCGCCAGCTTCAGCTCGTTCCGGCCCGGTCTTTCCTCCGCCCCAAAATGCCGGGACGGATTTGCTCATTGTCGCCGGGGAACACTCCGGGGACGAACACGCCGCCCGCCTCGTCTCAGCCTTGCGTCGAGCCCACCCCGATCTTTCAATCGCCGCTTTGGGGGGCGGAAAACTGGAAAAGGCCGGGGCTCAGCTCCTTTACGACATGACGTCGCTTTCCGTCGTCGGATTCGTCGAGGTGCTCAAAAACTATGGCCTTTTTCGTCACCTCTTCAGGGAACTGCTCCAATGGATCGAACGTTATTCCCCCGCCAACATTTGCCTCGTCGATTATCCCGGCTTCAACCTGCGCCTGGCCCGGCAATTGAAAAACCGGGGTTTGAGCCGCAAGGGGGGTGGATCGATTGGAGTCTTTTATTACATTTCGCCCCAAATCTGGGCCTGGAAAGCGAAGCGCCGTTTTGACATGGCAGAAACCCTGGACAGCTTGGGCGTCATCTTTCCCTTCGAAGTCGATTGTTTTAAGGACACCGATTTACCAGTGGAATTCGTGGGGCATCCATTTCTGGAGGAAGGGCATGCTCCCGGTTTGACCTATGCTCCCGATGGACCGGTCCTTCTTTTGCCGGGAAGCCGTGTGCAAACGGTGGCCCGGATATTTCCGGCCATGGCAGAGGCTTTTGCCCAATACCAGAAAAAGAACCCCGCGGATCGCGCCATTGTTCTCTATCCCAGCGATGAGATTCGCGCCGTCCTGGAAAAGGTATTGGCCACCAGGTTCCGTCATAAACTACCCATCGAGCTTGTTTCCAACGGCGGGGATGGGGGAATTTCCGCCAAGGCGGTTTTGACCAGTTCAGGAACCATGTCGCTCACCTGCGGGCTGGCCGGAATTCCCGGCGCGATTGCCTACAAGGCCCACCCCTTGACCTATTTTTGGGCTCGCCGAATGATTAAGGTGCCCTATATCGGAATCGCCAATCTTTTGCTCGAAAAGTCCATTTATCCGGAATTCATTCAGGGCGGGGCAAAACCGGACCTTCTCGCGGAGGAGATCGATAATGCCGTTTCCGACCATGTGAAAATTAAAAATACAGGGGAAGCGGCCGACCGGTTGCGGCAAATATTGCGCGGCCAAAAAAAGGATTCACCCGTCGCCTGGTTGGCTTCCCGAATGATTTGAGGAGAGAGCCTTCCACAGGCGGGCCGATCTTTTTGAGAGCGCCTTGCGGCAGGCCTCAACCTCGCCTTGGCGTATTTTCAGGTTTGCATTGGAAATTTCCGCCAGGTCGTCCAGGTTATAGAGGTAAACCCCGGACAGTTTTCCCACCTCGCTTTCAATATCCCGCGGCACCGCCAGGTCGATCAGGAAAAGCGGTTTGTCCGGTCGGCGTTTGAGAGCTTTCTCAATCATTTGACGGGTAAATATCCATTTTTTGGCTGCCGTTGAAGTAATCATGATATCCGTCTCCGGAAGGATATTTGGACATTCGGTGAAGGGGATGGCTCTGCCGCCGAATTCATCGGCCATCCTGACCGCTTTTTCCGGTGAACGATTGGACACGGTGATATTCTTCACCCCTCGGCTGATCAATGCCTTGACCGTCATCTCGCCCACTTCTCCCATCCCCGCCACGAGGATGCGGCTATCCTTCAGGTTTCCGAAAATTCGCCGGGCCAGGTCCACCGCGACGTTGCCCATGCTCACTTGTCCACGGTTGATGGCAGTGTTGGTGCGGGCCCATTTGGCCGCCTGAAATCCTTTTTGCAAAACTTTGTGCAGAACCGGACCGACGGTCTTATTTTGCACTCCCAGGACGTAGGAACTTTTGACCTGCCCGAATATCTCCGTTTCGCCAATCCTTTGCGAATCCAGCCCTGCGGCCACTTCAAATAGGTGGTGCACGGTATCAAACCCGCTTTTCCAATAACCGAAATCCCGGAACCAGTCCTTGTCCAGATGGGTGAAACGGTCGAATTGTTGCAAAAACCAATCCGATCCGACGGACTCCTCCGCCAACCCATAAATTTCGATACGATTACAGGTGTTGAGGACCAGGCATTCCTTCAACCCTACGGTATCATCGAGGTATTGATAGAGAGCCCCGATTTGATCTTTCGAGAGGGCCAGTTTCTCCCGCACTTCGAGGGGCGCCGTTTGGTGGCTGATCCCTTGCAGAAAGATTTTTGCCTGATGATTTTTGCCCTGCATTTCCGGGTTAGGGTTGCATTTGGGTGGGGGTAGTATCGGGATTGGCCATGCCGCTCGAAGTCACCGGCCACAAAGTGATCAGCGCCAGCAGGAAGAGAACGATGCACGAGAAGGCGAACTTTTTTGCCGCCAGCCGGTTTGTTCGTTGCAGCAGGAACAGGCCCGAGTAAGCCAGCCACAGAGCGACCGTGGTGATTAATTTCGCGCCTTCCACATCGGACAAGTGGCTCCGGTAGTAAACCCCGCCTACCGCGAATGAAACCGTTAGCACGGCCACGCCGGTGAAAAGAAGCCGGCGGTTCATTTGATCCAGTTGCACGATGGAGGGCAGGACGGAAAAAAGCCCGGTGAACCTCTTGCGCTTGAGCCCGTGGTTCTGCAATAGATACATGAGCGAGGTCAGCGCCAGGATGCCGAATATGCCATAGCTGAAAACCGCCAGGGCGGCGTGTGTTTCGACCCACCCACTGGTGGCGGAAGCGGCCCTTTGGTAGGGCTGATCCCAGGATTCGATAAGCAGGGAGGCGGCTCCCAGGATGGCCGCCAGGCCGGAACTGAAAAACCCCAGCAGGCTCATGCGAAAAGCCGGTCCGACCACCATGTAGAGCAAAATGGCCGACCAGACGATGAATTGCACCTTTTCAAAAGGATTGCCCAAAGGGCATCGGCCCAGATCCATTCCGCGTATATACAGGCCCAGAGTTTGCAGGGCTAAACCGCCCGTAACGAGGGAAAGCATCAGCAGTTTGCGATGTTTCCGTTTTCGTATCAACGGTATCAGCCCGTAGGCGAAAGCCCCGCAGTAGAGTAGGATGCCCAACCCGATAAAGGTTCTCTCATCGAAGTTTAAAAAGTTCATTTTTGCGTTTCTTCCTGATCGAGCCAGGTTGCCATTTTTCCTTCCAGAAAGCGAATGAATTCGGGATGGTCGTTGAGACAGGGAATCAGTTGCAAAGACTCACCTCCGGCCTCTTTGAACGTTTCTGCCCCCTGCATGGCGATTTCTTCCAATGTTTCCAGGCAATCGGAAAGAAAGGCCGGGCACATCACGAGGATTTTCTTGACGCCCTCCCTCGCAAATCGCTCCAATTCGAAATCGGTGTAGGGTTTGAGCCAAGGGTCGCGTCCCAGCCTCGATTGAAAAGAAACGGCGTATTTTTCTTCTGGAATTTCCGCCATGGAGACAAATTTTTTAACCGTTTGAAAACATTGATGCCGGTAGCAGGTGGCATGGGCGGGATGAGATCCTTGGCAACAATCCGGCGAGGCCAGGCAATGGGCGTGGGTGGGGTCGCTCTTGCGCAGGTGCCGCTCGGGAATGCCGTGAAAACTGAACAACAGCTTGTCGTAACCCTTTTCCAGATAAGGTCTGGTCTGTTCCACTAGCGCCCTGATATAGGCCTCCTCATCATAAAAAGGCTTCAGTATGGTTGTATCCAAAGTCGCTCTCTGTTTTGCAACCTCCTCCACGACTCGTTCCACGACCGTTTCATAACTGGACATGGCGTAGTGTGGATAGAGGGGAATGATGAAGAGATCTTCGATCCCGTCGCGGCGGATTTTGGAAATTGCTTCCGCTATGGAGGGAGAACCGTAACGCATGGCCAAGTGAATCGGAACCTCAGTCGTTTCCTGCAACTTGGCCTGTTGTTTACGGCTGATGACGGTCAGGGGCGATCCCTCCGCCGTCCAGACTTTGCCATAGGCATGGGCTGACTGTTTTGGCCGGAACGGCAGGATGCACAGGTAAACTACGAAGGCGCGGATCGGCCACGGTGCGTCCAAAACGCGACCATCCATGAGAAATTCCCGCAAATAACGCCGCACGTCTCCAACCGAACAGGAATCGGGAGAACCGAGGTTCAACAGTAGGACCGCTTTTTTTCCCATGGTGAAAAACTCAATACCAACGGACCAACGGCGATTTCATTAAATAGTGCGGGAAAAGCGGGTTTCCTTTTCCTGCAAATAGGCGTCGAAATGCATGGCCACATTGCGGATGAAAAGGCGGCCCAGTTCCGTAATAGATAGGTTTTCGGAGGTTATTTCGACCAGTTCATCTTCTTCCATTGCGCGCAAAGCGGCCAGTTCCCGGGAGAATTTTTGAGTAAAATCGATGTTCAGTTTTTGCGAAACCTCCTCAAAATTTAGGGAAAGGTGGCACATCAGCTTCATTATGACCTCCCGTCGGGTGAGGTCTTCGGGGGAAAGAATGTAGCCGCGCTGGACGGGGAGTCGATCCTCCGCCAGGGATTCGCTGTAAATGTCCACCGTCTTGTAGTTTTGACGATACACGTGGGAGGTCTGGGAAACCGATGACATTCCAAAACCGCAAATTTCCGCATCCGCTTTGGTGCTGTAGCCTTGAAAATTACGTTGCAGTGTTTTATTGCGCTGGGCCAGGGTCAGCTCGTCGTCCTCTTTGGCGAAGTGATCCATCCCCACATAGACATAACCGTTGGAAGTCAGCTTCTCGGTCAACATGGTGAGGATTTCCAGCTTGGTTTCGGCTGGTGGCAGGATGGATCGGGCGAGGATTTTTTGGGCCGGTTTAATCGAGGGCACATGAGCGTAGCTGAAAACGGCAAACCGGTCCGGATCGTAGCTTATGACTTCATCCAGGGTGTCGCTGAAGGATTCCACGCTCTGGTGGGGCAATCCGTAAATGAGATCGAGGTTGATCGATTGGAAACCCTCGTCCCGCAACCATTCAATAGCTTGTAGATTCAGTTCCGTCGGCTGGATGCGATGAATCGCCTTTTGCACTACTGGGTTTACATCCTGTACACCGAAAGAGGCACGGTTGACGCCCATTTCCGCAAACGCTTTGATATGATCCCCGGTCAGTCGTCTAGGGTCCAGCTCGACACTCAGTTCGGAGTCGGGTTCGAAATCAAAATGGTCATGGATGATCCGTCCCAACCGGCGTATCAAATCAGGTTCCAGAAAATTGGGCGTACCGCCGCCAAAATGCAATTGCACGGCCTTGCGGTCGGGATGGAGAAAAGGTTGAAACAGTTTCACCTCTTTTTCCAGCAGGTCCAGGTAGGCATTGGATCGATCGTGGTCGGTCGTAATGACGGTGGTGCACCCGCAGAACCAGCAAAGGCTTTCGCAAAAGGGAATGTGAAAATACAGGGAGAGCGGGCCGGTTTCATTTTTTGAATCGGCCAGCAATGCCTCCTTGTCGATTTCCTCGGTAAAAGACAGGGCCGTCGGGTAGGAAGTGTAGCGCGGCCCCGGCTGATTATACTTTTGGATGAGTTTTATATCAGGCTTGAGCATTTTTTATAGTGAAGTATGCACCGTTTGGAGAAGAGTTTCAACATTTTCCAGTTTCGCGCTGGGGAGAATGCCATGGCCCAAGTTGAAAATGTGTCCTGGCCGTTTATTCATGGAGTCGAGAATGCGGTCCGTTTCCCGGCGGACGATCTCCGGCTCCGTATTCAGAACGACGGGGTCGAGATTTCCCTGAACGGCTATCTTCGGGCCCACCCGGTCGGCGAAATCGGTCAGATCGACCGTCCAGTCCACGCTCAAAACCTTGGCGCCGGTTGAGGCCAGCGCCGCCGCGTTGGCCGCCATGCCCTTGGCAAAGAGGATGACCGGCACCCGGTTATCCATTGCATCGATGATGCGGCGCACCCAGCAGAGCGACATTTCCCCGTAAAGCGCTCCCGCGCAGGCCGCTCCCCAGGAATCGAAGATTTGCAGCGCATCGACACCCGCATCGATTTGCATGTGAAAATAATCGACCAGGGCGGCGGTTATTTTTTCCATCAAGGCCTCGAAATCGCTTCTGTGGTTGAAAAAAAGGTTTTTGATTTCCGTAAAATTGGTCGAGTGACCGCCTTCAACCATGTAAGTGGCCAGCGTCCAGGGCGAGCCGCCGAAACCGAGGAGCGCCTTGCTGTCTCCCAGTTCCCGGCGAACGATCTGTTGGGCCTCCGCTACATAGCCCAATTTTTCCCGCATCCCGGTGGGATCGAGTTGGTCGATCAGCCCCCGGTTCTCAATGCGGAACTCCATTTCGATGCCACCCGTTTCCTTGAAACGGTAGGGTTGGCCGAGGGCTTCCGGGATGACCAGTATATCGCTGAAAGTAATGGCCGCGTCGAAAGCGTACCTCTGCATCGGCTGCAAAGTAACCCGGGCCGCCAGTTCGGGAGTTTGTGCCAGTTCCAGAAACGAATATTTCTTTTTCAGCCTCCGATATTCCGGCAGGTAGCGTCCGGCCTGCCGCATAATCCAGACCGGCGGCCGATCAACCGCCTGACAATTGCAGGCGGCCAGAAATCTCTCACGATCGTTCATGTTGTCGAATATTTCGGCTGAATCCGATGATAACAACGTCTAATGGGTCGCCGCTACTTTGGCATTGAATTCTTTGATGCGGTCGTCGATTTCCCGGTCTTCCTGCCGCAGTTCGGTCCAGTAACTTTCATCATGCCACTGGGCATTCAATTCATCCAGTTCACGGCCCTGCTGCTCGATCCAGGTGAAATACTTCAGGTTGTGGATTCTTTTGCGGTCCAGGTGAGTCAATTCCTGCATAGTATCCGTGGAAAGGCCGAGCAGGTGGCGGTGGTGGTCCTTCATGGCGGTCTCGCGGTTGTAATCGCCCAATTC
>JAJFLT010000401.1 GCA_021772555.1 Opitutales bacterium
GCCCATGGTAGGACTAAACCTCAATGGGGAAATTTTTCCTTCGCGATTTCATCGGCCCAATAGGTTTCAAAAGCCTTCTTCATTGCTGTTATGAGTTCCTGGGGAACCGGATAATAGGGTGGTCTTGTGCATCCCGATTCCTCCAGCCAGCCGGTAAGTTCTGCCCGGGCTTTGCCGATGATGGCGTGTTTATGCCCAGCCTCGCGCAATGGCTGTACTCCGGAGAGTTCCCATTTGATCAGTTTCTTTTGAAAGAGAGCTGCGGTTTCCCAGTCGCCTTTGAGGCAGATGTTAAAATATTTCCGCATCCATCCAGGCATAACGTTGACCCAATAGCTGTTGCAACCTTTTGCCCCTAGCAGCATTCCTTCCATCAAGGTATAATCGCTGACAAAATGGGATAAATGACCCGAATTGACCAATATCTCCGTCAATGCCGAAGTAATTTGAGTGGTGGTTTTGGTTCCGATGAATTGTTCGGGAAACCTTTCCGACAACCGGGCATAATCTAGACCGGTTAATGCCGGCCCGCATTTGGTATGGGCATAATGGATCCAACGGGCTTCCGGAACGGCATTCGCGAGGTCTTCCCAGAACCTGTAAACATCGCTCTTGGCCGGTGGTATGAAGAAGGGGAAGGCCACATGAACATTGGGCACGCCGGCATCACAGGCTGCCTTAATGCGGTCGATGACTCCCTGCGTATGGCTCCACGTCACACCCATGGCAGCATCCACACCGGTTGGTTCGACGGCCCGCCCGAAAGCCTTTGCCAATTGCCGGAATTCCTCCAACTCGATGGCGTAAAATTCTCCGTCGCTGTCGGTCGTATATATGCCGTCAACCTTGGCGGCGGCCAATTTTTGGCAATTTCGCCGCAGGATTCCTTCATCCAATCTGCCTCCGTTTCCCCAGGGAGTATGGATGGCGGACCACAGGCCCTTATATGTTACCGTGTTTAATGTCCTCACCGTGAAATTGGGTTAATTGAATGATAAATCGAGATGTATTGACGAATCCGCAATTGCCCTATGTTTTGATTATTTTTCTTATCTGGCAAACATTTTGCACCAGCAAGCCACAATACAGGAACAATTGCCCGCGGACCTTGTGTCCGCTGAGAATCTGGATTTTTTCCGCGCAATCGGGGTAGATTCGCTATCCGTATATCCACCCCCGTCGATGGACAGCTTTGATGAAATGGCCGCGTACTGTGAGGATATGAAAACCAAGGTGGAAACCCATGGCCTGAAGTTACAAACATTTGCCAAAAGGTGTCCCCATGCCATTTCTCTCGGTTTGCCCCGGAGGGACGAAAAAATCGAACAGTGGTGCAATCTTTTAAAAGTCATGGGGGAGGTTGGGATTCCGGTTTTTGGTTACAACTTCAAACCGATTACCATCATTCGCACAACTCCCCAAAAGGGACGAGGAGGCGCGCTCTACAGCAGCTTTTCCTATCGGGAATTCGAGCGAAATCCATCGGAAAAAAACCAGTCCTTGAAAATTTCGGAAGAAGAAATGTGGGATAATTTGCAATATTTGCTGCGCCACATTGTTCCGGCGGCGGAACAAGCCGGGGTGCGTTTGGCCCTTCATCCCGACGACCCTCCGATAGCGGAACCCTTTGGCGGTTATCCACGTATTGTTTCCTCGATTGAGAACTACGAAAAGATTTTCCAACTCGCACCCAGCCCCGCCCACGGAATGCTCTTCTGCCAGGGTTGCGTTACCGAAATGGGCATCAATGTTTACGACACCATACGCCGCATTGGGCGCCAAAATAAAATTGTCTATGTTCATTTCCGTAATGTTCGTGGAACCCCCCGCGATTTCCAGGAAGTATTCGTGGACGAAGGAAATGTGGACATGTTTGAAGCCATGCGCGCCTATCACGATATTGGATTCAAGGGGCCTTTTATGATGGATCACACGCCACAAATCCCTAATGACAGGATGGACAGGGAAGGGCGGGCATTTGCGGTCGGTTTCATGAGGGCTTTGATTCAAGCCGTTTACCGTTGATGGCATGTTAATTGAGGCATGAATTGGGTAAAAAAGTCCGCCATCACCGAAATTGGGAGCAGAATCCCAGGGCGAAAGATCGCTCGATGAAAACTACAACTCTTTTTACTTATCCCTGGGATTTGCACGATGAAGGCGTGGATCGGGCCCTTGACTTTATTGTCGAAAAAGCAGGTTTCAACAGCCTGTGCCTTGCTTTAAGCTATCATATCGCGACCTATTTTTTACCTCATAATCCACGGCGAAAAATTTACTATGGCGATCATGGGGCGCTCTATTTTCAGCCTCAACAGGGACTCTATGCCAGCACCGCCCTCAAACCGCAAGTCAGTCCGGTAGTGGGCGGAGATGATTACATGGAAAAGATCCGGCAGGGGACTTCGGAACGCGGGATCGAGTTTTGTGCCTGGATTGTTTATTTCTATAACCACCACCTTGCGCGATCCAATCCCGGGTGTGCCAAAGTGGATGTTTTTGGCAATCCATACCTCTCCCTACTGTGCCCAGCCAACCCTGATGTGCGGGCTTATGCATTGGCTTTAACTCATGATATTGTGTCAAACTTCCGGCCTCAGGCCGTTAATCTGGAGTCCTTGAGCTATCGTCACTTTGATTATGGATTCCTCAATCCCAAAATCCTAGTTGAGATGACGCCGCTGCAAAAATTTTTAATGGGCTTGTGTTTTTGCCCCCATTGTGTGCATGCGGCCAATGAGATCGGTATGGATGGCACTCGCTGCAAACAATTGGTGGCTGAATGCCTGGAGGAAAGCTTGCCGCGCGATCCGCACCCCAATGAGATGAAACCCCTTTCGGATGAATTGCTCGATGACCAATTCGGCGGTGAGTTGAGGAAATACCTTGAAGCCAGGTCTGAAGTCGCCATTTCTCTTTTTAAGGAAATTGTGACGGTTATTCGGTCTTATGGTGACATTAAGATACAAATGTGTTTGCCGAAATCCCAATCCGGAAATGTAACTGGATTGCCTTCGAGCGAGGTTCATTCCCTGCTTGACCGCACTTTTGAATCTCCGCCTTTGGAGGTGAGCCAATGGGATCGGTATTTCCGCGAAAAAAAAGATATTCTGCCGTCGGGAATTAAATTTCTTCCCCAGATAGAACCGGATAACCTCAAAAGTGAATCTGAAACCACCGCCTTGATTAAGGTTTGCCAATCCAGCGAATTTTGCGATGGATTGGCTTTTTATAATTATGGATTGGCACGAAAACAGCACTTGCAATGGATAGGTAGCGGTTTGGCGTTAACCTGAATTTCTGATCTCACCTATTGCTCTAGTTAAAATATAGACTCTTGTTGGTATGAAAATTTACGATCAATTTTTTATCGATGGCGAATGGGTAGAACCTTCCACCGGCGACCGATTTGAAAGTCCCAATCCGGCTACCGGCCAACCTTGGGCATCCGTCGCCGAGGGGAGGGCAGAGGATATCGATCGTGCAGTGCAATCCGCCCACAACGCTTTTGAAAATGGACCTTGGCACATCATGCCGGCCTCGCAAAGAAGTGAGATTTTGCGCCGCCTGGGTGATTTGGTGCTCAAGCATTCGGACCACCTGGCAAAACTGGAAACGACTGATAATGGTAAAGCGATTCGTGAAACCGGCGGGGTCGAAATTCCCGCCATCGCCAAATGGTATTATTATTTTGCCGGCCTTGCCGAAACCATAGAGGGAAGAACAATTCCCGTAAATAACGATTTGCACGTCCACACGGTGAGAGAGCCGGTGGGGGTTTGCGGCTGCATTCTACCCTGGAACTCCCCGCTCCTCATGGCAGCTTTTAAACTGGCCCCGGCCTTGGCGGCGGGAAACACAGTAGTTTTCAAACCTTCTGAAAATACATCGGTTTCGATTCTCGAATTTGCCAACCTCATTCAGGAAGCGGGAATTCCTCCGGGTGTCGTAAACATTGTACCGGGATACGGACCCGTAGCGGGCAAAGCCCTCGCCCAACACCCATTGGTCGATAAAATTGCCTTTACGGGCGGAACGGAAACGGGAAAACAGATTGCTCATTATGCCGCCGACGGAGTCAAGAGGGTTTCCCTCGAATTGGGAGGGAAATCGCCTAATATCGTTTTTGATGATTATGATTTAGAAGAAGCCGTGGTCGGTGTCATGTCCGGTATTTTTGTGGCCGCCGGTCAGACTTGCGTAGCCGGTTCCCGTCTTTTCGTACATGATAAGATTTACGATGAATTTCTGGATTTACTGGTTAAGCGGACTCGTCAAATTCGGGTTGACAATCCAATGGACCCGACCACCCAGATGGGTGCCCAAACATGTCAATCGCAACTGAATAAAATTAAGGAATTGGTGCAAAGTGGCATCGATGAGGGCGCTGATTTGATGACGGGTGGAAAGCCGCCGCAGGACGCGGACCCATCCAGTTACTTTTTTCTTCCCACCGTATTTTCAGGTGTTCAAACGAATATGCGCATCGCTCAGGAAGAAATCTTTGGTCCCGTTGTCTCCGTTTTTCGATTCTCAGAGGAGGACGAACTGGTCGAAAAAGCAAACGGTGTTAAATATGGGTTGGCAGCCGGGTTGTGGACACGCGATGTGAAAAGAGCCCTGCGCCTGTCGCGCCGTTTGAAAGCCGGTTCGGTCTGGATAAATTGCTATCGGAAAATCAACTGGGCGGTTCCATTCGGCGGATTCAAAATGAGCGGATACGGAAGGGAAAACGGGCAGGAAGTTCTTGATTTATTCACGCAGACAAAATCGGTTTGGATTGATATTTCGGAAGATTATATCGACCCTTACGCCACGTAAAATGAGGTTTAAGGTGTCAGGTTTCTGGAGCATAAGCTGACATGGAAATCACTGATTTCTGACACCTGACACCTGCAACCTAAAACTTGAAACCTGAAAATATGATAGACCTACAAGAAACCTTATCCGATCTGATTTCGATCCCCAGCGTGAATCCCTCGGGGCAGTCCGTCTCTGGGTCCATGTATTACGAAACTGAAGTAACGCAATACCTGGAGGACTTTTTTAAGCGCCATGGCTTACCCTCGGAGCGCCAAACGGTAGAGCCTGGGCGCGATAACATTTTTGCGCGGATCGATGGAAGAGTTTCCCCCTCGGATGGAGGCCAGGTGATTCTTTTCGATGCTCACCAGGACACCGTGCAGGTCGATGGTATGACGATTCCGCCGTGGACACCGACGATTCAGGATGGTCGCATTTATGGTCGCGGCTCATGCGACGTAAAAGGCGGTATGGTGGCCATGCTGGGGGCCTTTGTGCGTCTGGCGGAAGAGCGTCCGCCCAACATGCCGACAATTATCATGGCCTGTTCCGTGAATGAAGAATTCGGTGGCCTAGGTGCGGCTGCTTATGAAGAATTCTGGAGTTCCAATTCTCAATCCATCTTTCCCCAAAAACCGGACGCTGCCGTAATCGCGGAGCCCACAAATCTCGATGTTGTCGTCGCTCACAAAGGCACCCTCCGTTGGTGGTGTCGGGTTCCCGGAGTAGCTGCCCACAGTTCGCAACCCGACAAGGGCGAAAGCGCTATTTTTCGGATGAGGCATGTTCTATCAGCATTGGAAAATTATGGAAATGAGGTTTGCCAAAATTTACCCACGCATCCTTTGTGCGGTCGGCCCACACTTAGTATCGGTTTAATCGAGGGAGGACGCGGGATAAACACCGTAGCAGATGAATGCTCTATTGCTATCGACCGGCGTATTCTTCCGAGCGAGGATGCGGACAGGGTTCACAAACAGATAATCAATCACATAAAGAATTTTCCCGGAATCGATTTCGAGGTAAAGCATGAGTCACCCTTTTCCAAAATGACACCCCTCTCGGACGATTTAAATGAGGTGTTGGCGGATAGTTTGAGAAGTTGCGCAAAAATTATTAAGTCCGACTGCAAATTAATCGGGACTCCCTATGGAACCAACGCTGGCTCGATTATTAAATCTAATGTTCCTTGCTTGGTCTTCGGACCTGGATCCATCGACCAGGCTCATACCAAAGACGAATGGCTCAGTCTGGAGGAACTCCACCAGGCGAGCGAGGTGCTCTACCGGTTCGGAAGCAATGGCCTGTTGATGAAAGAATGAAACGACTGAATAGAATTGCCTATCGCCGATAATCCAGAGGGGGAGAGCGATCTCCCAGCAGAGGACGGTATTGAAAATCCTCGCCCCGCTTCTTTTTCAATTCTTTTTCCGCCTCTTCAATGATAGAAGGATTTTCGTACAGATCGATCGCCGTTGCAGTTAAGGTTTTGGCCGCCTGTATCATCCCTTTGTAGCCGATGCTCATTCCCCCGGCTGCCACCGCCTGCCAGGTATGAGCTCCGGTCCCCGGCACCCAAGTGGCCGTATTGAAATCGGCTGTGGGAACGGCCCAACTGATATCGCCCACATCGGTCGATCCCCGTGAAGCCTCCACAACATAGGGTTGAACGATTTCCTGCGAACCCAATTCGATATCCATTCCGGTTAAAGTATTGCGAATTTCCATGGCGAATTTCTGTTCCTTTTCATCGTAACTGAAACCACCCACATGACGTAGGTTTTCATCCACCACTTTTGCCAATGTCTCATTGGGCAGAACGCTATAGTTGCCGTGAATGACCTCGTATTTCATCTTTGTTCCCGTTCCCCGCGCGGCGCCTTCCGCCGCGCCAACCAGGCGCTGCCAGAGCTCCTCTACCATACGGGATTGGGGATGGCGCAGGTAATAAAAAACCTCCGCCAGTTCAGGAACGATATTGGGAGCCTCGCCTCCTTTTGTGATGACATAGTGGATCCGGGCTTCCTCTGGCACATGTTCCCGCAGAAGGTTGGCCATGAAGTTCATTGCCTCCACGCCATCAAGAGCGGAACGTCCTTTTTCCGGTGCGGCGGCGGCATGTGACGGTTTGCCATAAAAGCGAAACTTGGCTGATTTATTGGCATTGGTGGAGCTAGGTCCGGCGAAATTGCGATCACCCGGGTGCCAGTGTAAAACCGCGTCCACATCGTCGAAGAGCCCTGCCCGTACCATATAGACCTTTCCCGAACCACCTTCTTCGGCTGGCGTTCCATAGAGCCGGATAGTGCCCTCGGCGCCGGATTGCTCCAACCATTCCCGGGTGGCGATGGCCGCCGCGGTGGAACCACTGCCAAAAAGATGATGGCCACAGGCATGTCCCGCGCCATTATCGGCCAACGGTTTACGGATTGGCACACTGTCCTGCGACAAGCCGGGTAGGGCATCATATTCGGCTAAAACGCAGATAACCGGTTTGCCGCTACCGTAACTGGCCACAAACGCCGTTGGAATTTCGGCCACCCCGGATTCTATGGAAAACCCGGCGCGGGTAAGGTGATTTTTAAGCAATTGAGAACTTTTTTCCTCCTGGTAACCCATTTCCGCTAGTTGCCATATCTCTTTGGCCAATCCGGAATATTCCACATAACGCCCATCAATGGATCGAAAGATCGCCTCTTTGTCTCCTTCTTTGGCGAACGTAGTTGACGGTGTTGCGTGTTCCAGTAAAAAGCCGACCATAATCAAACCGGCGCCGAATTGTGGAAAAAATCTTTTTGGCATGAAATCAATTTTGGTAAGTTTACGCTTTGGTGGTTTTCGTGGATGCAATTGCAATGAACACCGATGGAAATGTGTCATTCAATCCAAAAAGAATAGATTTTTGCATTTTTCAATCGGAACTTGATTCTAATGTGCTGATCGGGCGGGCAGGAAACGTCTACTTTGTTTTCCCAAACGACCCGGGAGGCAGTGGAATCTTGGGTAACGGGCATACAATCTTCAATGGTATAGGAATCTATGGTATCACCATCCCGGGTCAGCAATGCAGCCCGCACGGAACCACCATCAAATACTTCTGCATTTATATGCAATATACCCCCTGGAAAATTGATCGGCCGCGTCAGGAGGCTACCCGTTTGTTCCCCGGCATTGAGTGATACAAATCCATCTC
>JAJFLT010000402.1 GCA_021772555.1 Opitutales bacterium
AAAGAAAATGTCGTTCGTTTCGGCCCCAAAAACGGAGAAGAAGACATCGTCCTGCGCCTGCTCGGGGGCACGGGCGAAATTGCCGACCAGACCGTCACCACGTGGACCCGCTCTGAAGAATCACCCTTTTACTGCGTGGAACCCTGGATGGGGCCGCCCAACAGCCCCGAACACAAAAAAGGCCTCCACTTCGTTCCCCCCAAAAAAACCGGCATCTTTGCAGTCGAAGTAAGCCTGGGGTGAGTGGTCCCATGTGAAGTCTTGCCGTGTGGGCTTACCCAAAAAACGTAGACACTCGTAAGACAATATTTTAGATTTAGAAAGTAACAGAGGTAATTGAAATTAGTAGGCAACTTGCATGCTTAATTTTGCTATTCTGCTCAATTGGTTGTTATGCCAAAGAACAGTTCTCGGGCACTATTGAATACCAATTAAACGAGAAGATTGGATTTTACGAAAAATCAAGAACTGAAATTTTCTACGTAAAATACCCCTACATACGACAAGAAATTACAATGTCTAATGATATGACTTCCATCATCCATGTAGATTTGGCGAAAAAAGTGAGAATAGTTGCATGGAAGAATATGTATGTTCATTCAGAAGAGAAACTTGGATCTTTCAATAAAGATTCTGACGTTGGAAAGTTTGTTTATAGCAAGGAATACGAAATTGAGAATAAAGGTTCTAGAATTCGTATGCAATCCTTGGATGCTGAGGTGTCTTTAGATTTACAAATAGACAAAAATTTTGGAACGAGTAATTTTCTGGAGGCTTTTACAATTATTCAGTTCGCAAAAACGAAATTCGAATTTGATGAACTTGGAATACCAAATACTTTTAAGTTTAAAATTGGTCACATATCCCAAGATTTTGAATTACTTGAAGTTACCCAATCCGATTTGCCAGAGACCATCTTTTCATTACCCCCAAAAATTATCACCCATGATGGTCCTGTTGATGACATCTTTGAAAAAAGAAAGCGAAAAAAACATAAAAATCGTTAACGTAGGGATTTCTAAGAAGTCAATATTCCTGATTTTCACCTTCCTCAGCCCTCGGCGCGGAGGACGGCGAGGGGTGGGTGGCTGGCGATGCCGCGGCTGTTGATGAGACCGGTTAGGAGGGTGAGGAGAGTGACGATGAGGATGGTGCCGAGGAAGCCGGTCCAGGAGATGGCGAATGGTATTTTGAAGATGAAAAAGGCCAGCGCCCAGGAGGCCCCGATGGAGAGGATGGAGCCGGTCAGGCCGGCGAGGAGGCCGAGAAGGAGGTATTCGACGGCCATGATGCGGCGGATCATGGGGCCGGTGGCGCCCAGCGTGCATAACAAGACGCTTTCCTGAATGCGTTGATAACGGCTGGTGATGACCGCTCCGGCCAGCACCATCAAACCGGTGGCCACGGTGAATACAGCCATGAACCGGATGACGAAAGCAACCCGGTCGAGAATGGAAGATAACGTCTCCAGAACGAGGGATAAATCGATGGCGGATACATTGGGATGAGAGGTGATGATTTTTTGCTGCAGGGCGGCGAGGGCAGCGCGGTCGGGAACCTTGGTCACGAGGGCATAAAAAGCAGGCGCTTCCTCCAAAACTCCCTCCGGGAAGAGCATGTAAAAGTTGGGCCGCAACTGGGCCCAATCCACCTCCCGCATACTGTCGATGACGACGCTGATGGGAACACCCTGCACATCGAAAACGAGGGTGTCACCGAGGGTCACATCGAGGTCTTCGGCGATGCTGCTTTCGATGGAAATGGGAACCGGTTCGGAGCCGTCACTGCGCGGGGTGAAGCTTCCGGCGATGATTTCCTCGGTGTCGGTCAACTCGCCCCGGAAGGTCGAACGGTATTCCCAGCGCAGGGTCCAGTTGTCGGTTCTGGAATCAGGATCGTCGCGAATTTCCCGAATCGTCCGCCCGTTGATTTCGGACAGGCGCATGATGACCAGCGGCACGGATTCCCATACTTTGTAGCCGGCATCTTCGACGATTTGCTCGACGTCCTCGACTTGATCGGGCTGGATGTCGAACAAAACCATGTTGGGGCGTTGATCGCTGGAATCCAGTTCCACCTGCTGCAAAAGAAAGTTCTGGGTCAGGTAAATAGTGTAAATGAGGAAAGTGCCCATGCCCAGGGTGACGGTTAGAAAGAGAGTCCGGTTTTGGGGCCGAAAGAGGTTGGAAAGGCCCTGCCGCCATAAATAGGGCAAGGTTTTGGGAAAATATCTTTTCAATCCATGGCGAAGGCCCCAGGCCAGGCCGCTGAGGAGCAAAAGGCTGATCCCCAAAGCTCCGGCAAAGGCGGCTCCGTAAATGAATTTGCTGGTTTGGGCCAGGCTGAAGACGAGCACCATGATGGCGATAATGGCGGCCACGAGCCAGAAATAAGGATCTTTGCGCAAGAGATGGCTTTCTTCAAAGGACACCCGCAAGGCGCGTAGCGGCGTGACCGATCGAACCGTCAGCAACGGGATGAAAGCGAAAAGCATGGTCACCCCGAGACCGAAGACCAAGCTCAGGAAGACGCTTCCCCAGGAGACAAAGACACCCACCTCGAAGGGGAGAAAGGAACCCAGCACGGTGGGCAGCAGGAATTGCACGGAAACCCCCAACAGGGCGCCCAATATCGAACCGACTATGCCGATGGAAAGCACCTGGATGAGATAGATGCCAAAAGCGTGCCGCACGGACGCCCCCAGGCAACGCAACAGTGCCACCGTGCCAAGCTTGTCCGTCAAATAGACCTGCACCGCCCCGGCGACACCCAAACCGCCCAGAAACAAGGCGATGAACCCGACCAAGTTGAGAAAGTCATAGAGGTTGTCCAGTCTCCTGCCCATACTGCGTTTACGCCTTTCGACCGTATCGACGCGCACCCGGCTATCAGCCAGTTGCCCTTCACGGACTTCCTCGACGCGGTTTTTCAAATCTTCCGTCAATCCCGCCGCAAACCGGAAGTGGACCCGGTAGGATGTCAGGCTGCCTCTCTGGATGAGACCTGTTTGTTCCAGGAAACGTTGGTCGATATAGACCCGTGGCGCAAATATTCCGCGAATTTCCGTTTCCCCGGGTAGGCGCAGTAATTTCCCGGCGATGGTGAACTCCTCTTGGCCGAGCTTGAGAATACTGCCTACTTGCACCCCGTATTGTTGCATGAGGCTTTCCTCGACCACGGCCAGTGG
>JAJFLT010000403.1 GCA_021772555.1 Opitutales bacterium
CATGGCGGCCTGCACAAATTCACCCTCGGTCAACGCCGTGGAATCGGAATACCCTCCAACACCGACAACGAAGCCTACGTCGTAGTGGCCAAAGACCTATCCAAAAACCGGCTGGTAGTTGAATTCGACAAACCTGCCACCGCCAATCTCTACACAAATTTGTGGCGGCTGCGGGAACTCAACTTTATCGCCGATTCGCCCGCAACCGACTCCATCCTCTTGGCCCGGCCGCGCTACCGTGACCCGACAACCCCGATCACTTTAAATTTTGAAGAGAAAGTAGACTCCGCCTCGGTCCATTTCAGCCAACCCCAGCGAGCCATCGCACCCGGCCAGGTCTGCGCCCTCTATGAAGGAGAAAAACTCCTCGGCGGCGGCATTTTCAGCGAAAAACTTACCTCCTAGACATCACACTTTGACCGTTATTCCGCCCATAGAGCAGACTTTTTGAAAATGCTCTTTGCTCACGTCCTGGATGGATAGGCGCTGGAATCGTTGCACGACCCGCATGCCTTCGAGTTCGGCGGTGGCTTTCATTTCCCGCAGGCTGACGTAATTCTTGAGTTTTTTATTCCACTTGATATCGACCGCATACCATTGTGGTTTTTCAGATGACGATTTAGGATCATAATAATGATTCTTTTTATCGAAAGCCGAAGGGTCCGGGTAGCCTTCGCGCACGATCGTGGCAAGCCCCGGCACACCCGGAGTCTCGCAGTTGGACTGATAAAAAAGGACCCAATCGCCTAGCTTCATCTCGTCCCGCATGAAGTTACGCGCCTGGTAATTGCGAACGCCTCTCCACTTGCCGGTACTGTCGGGCCTGTTGTTTTTCAGCTCGTCAAAAGTACAAGCTTCCAGTTCGCATTTCATAAGCCAGTATTTTCGCGCCATAGTTATTTATCCTATATTCTTAGAATTGCCGGGACCTTTTAAAACCAGAATAAAATGCCCAGCAGGAGAACGGCCAGGCAGGCGGTTACTCCAATGGGTATCGCTCCGAGGCGGGCTTTTTCGTAATAATCCTGTTTTTTCTCCAAAATTTCGGAGCGGCTTTTGCTTTGGGCAATCCAAACGGGAGTCAGCAGCCCAACCATCAAATGCGAGGGAGCTTCTTTGAAAAATAGCCTTATACGGTGAACCAAACGGGGCAGAAGATCTTCGAAAGTAAATGCATTTACGCCACTCAGGAATATTTCCGACCCGCGGTAAACAAGCCTGCCCCCCTGACGGTAAAACCAGTCCACATCCAGATTCACGGAGCGCAATTCCGGTGGGTAAATACGCAGCAGCATCAAGGTGGTGAAAGCCAGGGCGGAAAAGAAAAGGAGCTGGGTTTGGGTAACGACATGGGTGAGGGTGTAGGGAGCGTAATCCACCTGATAAGGCATTAGACTGTAAAGAAAGGCCGGAAATGTGCCGTTGAAAATGCACAAAAAGGCCGCTAACCCCATGGCCACCAACATGCTAAAAGGAGCTTCCTTGGTGCGAATGCCTGAATCGTGTGCGAAAAAAGCGAAAAAGGGTATTTTGATACCGGCATGGTGAAAAACCCCGGCCGAGGCAAAGAGCAGGCAAAGCCAGACCCACAAATGTCCTTCCTGCCCCGCCGCCGCCATGACCATCGATTTGCTGACGAATCCACTGAACAATGGAAAAGCGGAAATGGAGGCCGCTCCCACCACACAAAAACCCGTCGTTAGGGGCATCGATTTGTAGAGTCCACCCAAATCGGTTCCCTTGATCTTTCCTGTGCGCAGGAGGACGGCGCCCATTGTCATAAAAAGGAGGCCCTTGAAAATGACATCATTAAAAGCGTGGGCCACCGCGCCGTTGATCGCCAAGGGTGTACCGATGCCGATGCCCACCACCATGAAACCTATCTGGTTGATCATGCTGTAACCGAGAACGCGGCGCAGATCGTTTTCGATGACGGCGAAAAAGATGGGGAACATGGCCATGACGGTTCCAATAATGACCAGTTCCTCGGTTCCGGGAAAACCCCTGGCCAACGCATAAACGGCAGCTTTGGTCGTAAATGAGCTGAGGAAAACCGTGCCCACTGGCGTAGCCTCGGGATAGGAGTCCACCAGCCAGGTGTGGAAAAAGGGAAAGGCGCATTTGATGCCGAAGGCTAAAAAAATCAGCCGGGCAGACGTTCCATCGAGAGTCATCAACTCGAACGCCAGGGAACCGGTCTCGTAATATTGCCAGGCAGCCCCGGCCAGTAGAAACAGCCCGGAAGAAATATGGAAAAGCAGGTAGCGAAGGCCGGAAGAAAAGGAGGTCTTGCTGCGGCGGGCCCAGATGAGGAATACGGAAGTCAGTGCGAGCAATTCCCAAAAGACGAACAACGTGAGAAGGTCTCCCGCGAAAACCACCCCAACGGCGCTCCCGGCATAAAGCAGGGCCGATACGAGCTGGGTTTTATCCTTAACTTGCAGGGCGTAGATCGCACCCAAAAACGCCGCCAGATGAAAAAGGTATCCGAAAAGCAGGCTCAGCTTGTCCACCCGCACCAGATCCAGCTCGAACCCCATAAATACGAGAGGTAGCCCGGAACCGGGTTCAAGCATGAGAACATTCAGGAACCCCAGTAACGGAGTGAGCACCAGGACTCCCTTGCGCACCCGGCCCTTCAATAGAGGAAGAATGAGCGCTCCGGCAAAAAGGATGAGCGCGGGGTGCAGACTACTCATCGTAATAGTCCTCCTTCCTCATCAACAGTGTTCTCATCACATGTTTTGCCGCCAGAACGAGCAAAACGCAGGCCACGAACCCGTAAACGCCGTAAAACCCGAACCAACCCTCAGCCGGAAAGACGTCTTCGGCAAAGCTCAAATGCTTGTGAAACAGCAGGAATAAGCTGTCCAGAAGGAAGAGAATGCCACAGCAAACAAATAGGATGCGTATGGCCAGACGGACATTTTTGGGATTATCGAAAACGTGCTTCTTGCCGTCATCCGGTAAAAGCACGAGACCGTCATCATAATCGTGCCAGGGTTGGGGATCTTCTTTTTCCGTCATGAGGATCCTCCCATCAATTGGGCCAGATTCAATAAAAATTCAGGAAACAAAAAGAGGGCCAAACAACCCAAGGCGGTGGCCGTTAGCGGGATTACGCAGGCGGCGGGCGCTTCCCGCAGTTCGATCTTCATCTCTCCGTTTTCCGGTGGTAGATAAAACGCCCTCACGGCAATGGGTAAAAGATAGGCGATGTTGAGCAGGGAGCTGACGGCCAAAATCAGCGTCAGGAAAACGTTGCCCGATTCCATCGTTCCCAAAAAGAGGAACCATTTGCTCCAGGTTCCACCCATCGGCGGTAACCCTATGATGCTGAGAGCGCCCAGCAAATAGGCGAACATGGTGAACGGCATATGCCAACCGATGCCATCCAGTTGGCTGACGTATTTTTTACCGCTGGCCACGAAAATGGCGCCCGCGCAGAAAAAAAGCGTTATCTTGCCCACCGCGTGCATGGCGATATGCAGGATGCTGCCGGTCAATGCGCTGCCTGAAATCATGGCCGCCCCCAATACAATGTAGGACAACTGGCTGATGGTGGAAAAGGCCAG
>JAJFLT010000404.1 GCA_021772555.1 Opitutales bacterium
CCAGTTGTATCCCGCGGCCAATTCCCGCTCAGTTTTTTCATCGGGAATAAATGTGGATCGTTGCATACCCAACGGTTGGAAGATATTTTCACGAGCATAATCGGCGAATGTTTGAGCGGATATTTTTTCGACCGCCAAACCTGCCAGGGAAATTCCGAAATTGGAATAGGTAACGGTTTCACCGACTTTTGCCACCGGAGGCGGCAGAGCCTTTTGCAAATATCCGGAAAGGTCGCCGACTTCCGCAGCCCGTGGGGTCGATTGCCGGGCGAAGCGCTCGCCGATACCCGCTTGATGGGTGATGAGGTCGCCCACGGAGGCCTTCCCATAGTTGTAGGGAAGGGGCCATTTTAATAAATCGCCGATTTTCGTATCCAGTTTCAAATCACCGGATTCTACCATTTGGCGCACCGCGATGGCCGTTACCAATTTGGAAATGGAACCGGCCCGGATGGGTGTATTTAATTCCAGGGGAACTGCCGGTTCCACCTTGGCCAGACCGCGGCATTTTTCATAACTCCACAGTCCGTCACGGGTTACGAGGATAGTCGCGACACCGGGCGCATGATGTTCTTCCAGAATGGACTTCTGCTCATTTTCGAAAAAACGTTCCCATTCCTGAGGAGTCCGGTTGGCAATGGAATTTGAATTATAGACCTGCGATGCCACGGTCCAATATCAGGACATAATTTCCGGATGGGGCAACTTAAACCGACCCCTTCAAAGAAAACTGCCGTTGGGTTTTTGCTACCGGCAGAAACCATTTCTCAATCAAGCGCCTCCGGTTTCTTCAGTAAAACTCATGTTTAATTCGTAGGCGCCGTCTTCGAGACTGCTTTGTATGGGAAATCCGCATTTGTGAAAAACCCGCAGCATGCTATGGTTGTCGGCCAGCACTTCCGCCGTGAATCCGGCGATACCGTTGTGGCGCGCCACTTCGATGAGGCTTTCGAGAAGCTGAGCGCCGATACCTTTGCCCTGCCAGTCATCACGGACCAGAAAGGCCGCTTCGGCGCGGTTGGTTCGAGAGTCATTGCGATAATGGGCGATGCCGATCATCCCGGCGGTTTCCGTTTTATCCGTCAGGACGACGAGAACCATGTCTTGGCCGTAATCGACGCGCAGGAGTTCCTGCAATTGTTTGTGCGGCATCGTTTTAATCATACGGAAGAACCGATAGTGCACCGACTCGGCGGAGAGTTTGTAAAACATATCCCGGACCAAAGATTCATCCGTCAGTTTCAGCGGTCGTAGAAACACCTTTGAGCTGTCCTTGAGTTCTAGATTGCGTTCGACATTTTCGGGATAAAGTGTCGTTTGAATAGGCAGTTCGATCTGGTCCGCATAGACGAGACACCGTGATTTGGCTTCGGCCAGGAGCCAGGGCCGAAATTTCGGGTGGGCGATCTCGATCAGGGCCATGGACCGCTCCCGGATACTTTTGCCGTGAAGATAGGCCGATCCGTATTCCGTCACGATATAGTGGACATCACCCCGGCTGGTAACAACCCCCGCGCCTTCCTTGAGGTGGGGAACGATGCGGGAGATGGCGCCGTTTTTAGCAGTCGAGGGCAACGCCAGGATTGGTTTGCCCCCGGGCGAGCGCGCAGCGCCACGCACGAAATCCACCTGACCGCCGATTCCGCTGTAGAAGAGGTCACCGAGCGAGTCGGAGCAGACCTGCCCGGTAAGGTCCACTTCGATGGCCGAGTTGATGGCGATCATCTTCTTGTTGCGGGCGATGATGAAGGGATCGTTGGTGTATTCGGTGGGGTGGAATTCGACCATCGGGTTATTGTCGATGAAATCATAGAGTTTCCGTGATCCGATGACGAAGCTGGCGATTATCTTGCCGCGATGAATGGATTTTTCGGAATTGTTGATGATACCTTTTTCAATCAGCGGGATGACTCCGTCGCTAAACATCTCGGTGTGAATGCCGAGGTTTTTCAGCCCGAAGTCCTTGAGGTAGTAAAGGACCGCGTCGGGAATTTTTCCGATGCCGAGTTGGAGGGTGGCCCCATCCTCGATCAGATTGGCGATGTGCCGACCTATTTTGCTGGATAACTCGTCCGGTTCTCCCTGTGGGCCTTCCAGGATGGGGCGGCTGCTCGGGACCAGATAATCGATGTCATTGACGTGGATAAAGCAATCGCCCAACACGCGGGGCATTTTATTGTTGATCTCTGCAATGACGACGCGGGCGGATTCGGCCCCGGACTTAACAATATCGGTGGACACTCCATAGCTGCAGTAACCATGTTCATCCGGTGGGCTGACGGTGATCAGGGCCGTATCGACGACGACCCGGCGCTCCCGGAAAAGGGCGGGTATTTCGGAGAGGAAGATGGGGGTGTAATCGGCCCGCCCTTCCGCCACCGCGTCTCGCACATTGGGCCCGATAAAATAGGCATTATGGCGAAAACGGCCTCCGAATCGCTCCTCTGCATAAGGGGCAATACCGAGCGTTAGAATGTGCACGATCTCGGTATCCGTGAGACCCTGTTGCCGGGAGAGAGCTTCGACCAGTGCCTGCGGTTCACCGGCCCCGGAGCCGATAAAAACACGCTGCCCCGGTTTGATGCATTGCACGGCCGATTTGGCCGTGTGCACCTTGTCTTTGTATTTTTCCTTCCAGTTTTTTGCGCCCACACGTTTCATAATTTCTAAATCTAAACGATTTTGTAGCATAACGCAATAAGGCCGAACCGAATATCCATTTAACGCCCGGTCTTGATAGTTTACAAGGGGCGGAAATTTTGGCAGGTTCGGTTTTATGGCTGATTTTTTTTCAACACTCGATGATTCATGGGTGAAGTTTATCAACGCCCAGCAAGTGTTTTTCACTGCGACCGCTCCGGCGGAGGGCAGAATCAATCTTTCACCTAAAGGGATGGACACCTTTCGTTGTCTGGACGAGTCCACGGTGGGTTATCTGGATTTAACCGGCAGTGGAATCGAAACCGCATCGCATCTGAATGAAAATGGGCGCATGACCCTCATGTTTTGCAGCTTTGGGGAAAAACCGGCCATCTTGCGGCTCTATGGCAAAGGCTCGGTCATTTGTCCGGGCGATCCGGATTGGGGGCGATATATTGACCGGTTTCCCGATTTTCCAGGGAAAAGGTCCCTAGTCTTAATGAAGATCGAATCGGCTCAGAAATCGTGCGGGTACTCCGTTCCTTTGATGGAATTTAAGAGCGAGCGAAAGACCCTTTTGAAATGGGCGGACAACCGGGGCGCGGACGGGATCAAACAGTATTGGGCGGAAAAGAACGCAGTCAGTATCGATGGCGTTCCGAGCGGCTTCATCAAGTCTCGGGACTGACGTTTGTATTTTGCACGAATTCTTCGAGTATGCTCGTTGCTGTGCCGGGCCCATCCTCCCGTTTTAAAATTCGGGCCGCTATCTCCGCCATTTGTCGCATGCTGGCATCTTTTTCGACTTTTTGAATGGCTGAGGGCAGAGTAACCGGCCAATTCTTTTTTTTGACCGTTGAACCTGTTCGCAGACGTTTGACCTCCCCCGCCCAGAAGGGTTGGTCGGCGATGTGAGGGACGACAATGGCAGGTTTGCCCGAGTGTAGGGCCGAGGCGGTGGTTCCGGCACCTCCATGATGGACAATGCAGGAGGCGTGGCGAAATAACTGGTCGTGGGAAACCTTGCCGACATTTAAAATATGGGGAGACTCCGGCGGGCTGGTGAAATTGGCCCAGCCACTTTGCAGAATGATCTTTTTTCCCGTCGGCCAATTTTCGATGAACCGGCGCATGTTTTGGGCGTCCGAATCAGTGGTGACGCTGCCGAAGGTCAACACCGGGACCTCCGCCCCTTCGCAAAATGCCGTCAGACGGTTCTCCAGTGCGACATCCTCCTGTGATTGCCAACGCAAGTAACCAGTGTAGCGGAATTGCGACGAGATGCGCTCCGAAGTTTTCATGAGGGTCGGTGAAACCGTGACCAGGACCAGATCGGCGGGGCCGAGAAGGAAATTTTTGAACCGGGGAACGGAGTGACGTTGGAGAGTTTCCTTCATCAGACGATTGAGTGAAAAATCGATGGCTGTGCTAGCCGTTTTCCACCAGAAACGGTTCCAGATTTCATTGATGGGACGGGGCAGGAAGGGAATCTTCCGCATGGGGAAAGGGGGCGCTTCGGGATGGGGCACAAGGCAATGGCAAAAAGCCAGCAAGGCAGTCGGGACACTGTGCCTTTGGGCCAGGTATTTGTAATAGGGGGAAATGTACGTGGTTACCAGAAGGTCGCATTCCACCAGGGCGGCATCCATGCGTTCGATCAGCTCGCTGGCAAACGGCAGGCCACCCTCGTAGATGGCCCGGAGTTGGGCCAGAGGATGCCGGGAACGATTGAGGAGGCGCATCTTTTCGGCCAGTTCCTCCTGTCCCCAATCGGGAGGAAGGTAGAGATAATCGAGCCCGGCGCCTTCAATTTCATCTCGGAAAAGTGGACAGGTGGCAAACCGGACGGTATGTCCAGCACGGCTCAGCGCCTCTCCCAGAGCGATTACGGGGTAGATGTCGCCGGTCGATCCATGTGAACTGAGCAATACGCGCATTTTCCCTCGCATCGTTGATGAAAGATTTCCTGCGCCCACGAGTTTTTGTTTGGATCGCCCGCTACGGAAGCCTTCGGGTTAAGCTTCCACAAAAAGAGCGATTCCGGTGGCGTTGTCCGGTCCGCCCCGTTCGTTGGCCATCTCGATCAGTTTCATGATCAGGTCTTCGGGGTTGGGCGAATGCATGGCCTCCTCATGTATCTCCTCCTCCGTCATCGTTTTGGTGATGCCGTCGCTGCAAATCAAAAAACGGTCTCCGGGGCGGGGGCTGAATTTGTAAACATCGGTTTTGAGATCACCCAATTGGCCGACGCAACGGGTCAGGGTATGCGAAAAATATTCCGGTATGTAAACATCTTCCCCCGG